>NZ_JBUDGD010000040.1:0-52683 GCF_055484735.1 Pseudomonas sp. 15C
CGACACCGCCCCGAACTCGCCCATGGCCCGCGCCGTACACAGCACCACGCCATAGATCAGGCCCCATTTGATGTTGGGCACGGTGACGTGCCAGAACATCTGCCAACCATTGGCACCGAGCAGGCGCGCGGCCTCTTCTTCCTGGGTGCCTTGTTCCTGCATCAGCGGAATCAGCTCACGGGCCACGAACGGCACGGTCACGAAAATCGTCGCCAGCACGATGCCCGGCAGGGCGAAGACAATCTGGATGTCGTGATCCTGCAGCCACGGCCCGAACAGGCCCTGCGCGCCGAACATCAGCACGTAGACCAGGCCAGCGATCACTGGCGACACGGAAAATGGCAAGTCGATCAGCGTCACCAGCATGCTCTTGCCGCGGAACGAGTATTTGCTCACACACCACGCGGCGCTGACGCCGAACACCAGATTCAACGGTACCGAAATCAGCACGGCGAACACCGTGAGTTTCAGCGCCGACAACGCGTCCGGCTCAAAAATCGCCGTGAAAAACGCACCGAGGCCATTCTTCAAACCCTGCGATACGACGATGAACAACGGCAGCAGCAGAAACAGGAAAAAGATCAGCCAGCCAAGACCGATCAGGACTCTGCGCGAGGTGGCACTGCCACGCCGCGCGGCGTTGGCCGCCGAGGCGGCCGCAATAGACGATTGGGACATGTGCGCGCCTCCTTATGGGGTTTCGATGCGCCGCTGCAGCAAGTTGATCAGCAGCAACAGGACAAAGGAAACCACCAGCATCAACACGCCAATGGCCGTGGCGCCGGTGTAATCGTACTGGTCGAGTTTGACCATGATCAGCAGCGGCAGGATCTCGGTTTTCATCGGCATGTTGCCGGCGATGAAGATCACCGAACCGTACTCGCCGACGCCACGGGCAAACGCCAGGGCGAAACCGGTCAGCCATGCGGGCAGCAGCGCCGGTACGAGGATATGGCGAAACACCTGGATCGGCTTGGCCCCGAGGCACGCGGCGGCTTCTTCGACTTCGCGAGGAATGTCGGCCAGCACCGGTTGCACTGTGCGCACCACGAACGGCAGAGTCACAAAGGTCAGCGCCAGGGTGATACCCAGCGGCGTGTAGGCGATCTTGAAACCCAGGTCAGTGGCGAACTGCCCGACCAGGCCGGTCGGGGCGTACAGCGCGGTCAGTGCGATACCGGCCACGGCTGTGGGCAGCGCGAACGGCAGATCGATCATCGCATCGATCACCTTGCGCCCGGGAAAGGTGTAGCGCACCAGCACCCAGGCCAGCAATGTGCCGATGATGCCGTTGATGATCGCCGCGCACAGCGCGGTGCCGAAGCTCAGCTTCAACGCCGCCAGCACCCGCGGTGCGGAAATGATTGCCCAGAACTGCTCCCAGGTCAGCTGAGCGGCGTGGACGAACATCGCCGCCAGCGGGATAAGCACAATCAGACTGAGGTACACCAAGGTGTAGCCCAGCGTCAGCCCGAAGCCGGGTATGACGGGGGAGATACGACGCGACATAAAAGTCCCTGGTTAAAAAGCATTCCGCTGAACGCATCAATGTGGGAGCGAGCTTGCTCGCGAAGAGGGAGTATCAGTCAACTCTACGTCGTCTGACACTGCGCTTTCGCGAGCAGGCTCGCTCCCACATTTTCCGCGCGTGGCTTCAGGCTTGATGTGTGGCTGAAGTCAGATTACTGCGCCTGATAAATCTGGTCGAACACGCCGCCATCGTTGAAGAATTTCGGCTGGGCGGATTTCCAGCCGCCGAAGTCCTTGTCGATGGTCACCAGTTCCAGTTTCGGGAACTGCTGGGCGTACTTGGCGGCGATGTCCTTGTCACGCGGACGGTAGAAATTCTTCGCCGCAATCTCCTGACCGGCCGGGCTGTACAGGTGCTTGAGATAGGCTTCGGCGATCTGCGCGTTGCCCTTTTTCTCGGCATTTTTGTCGACCACGGCCACTGGTGGCTCGGCGAGGATCGACAGCGAAGGCACGACGATGTCGAACTTGTCGGCGCCGCCGTCTTCTTTCAGCGCCAGGAACGCTTCGTTTTCCCAGGCCAGCAGCACGTCACCCTGTCCGTTGTTGACGAAAGTGATGGTCGAACCGCGTGCGCCAGTGTCGAGAATCGGCACATGCTTGAACAGGGTTTGTACGTATTCCTTGGCCTTGGCTTCGTCACCGCCGTTGGCTTTCAGACCGTAGGCCCAGGCCGCAAGAAAATTCCATCGCGCACCGCCGGAGGTTTTCGGGTTGGGGGTGATCACCGAGACGTCGTTCTTGACCAGATCGCCCCAGTCCTTGATGCCTTTCGGGTTGCCCTTGCGCACCAGGAAGACGATGGTCGAGGTGTATGGCGTGCTCGCCTCCGGCAGACGCTTCTGCCAGTCGGCCGGCAGGCTCTTGCCGAGCTTGGCCACTTCGTCGATGTCGCCGGCCAGGGCCAGGGTCACGACGTCGGCGCGCAGACCGTCGATCACCGCACGCGCCTGCTTGCCAGAGCCGCCGTGGGATTGCTGGATTTTCACGGTATCGCCGGCATGGTCCTTCTGCCAGAACTTGATGAATTCGGCGTTGTAGTCCTGATACAGCTCGCGGGTCGGGTCATACGAGACGTTGAGCAGTTCGTAATCCTTGGCAACCGCGGAACCGGCAAACACGGCACTGGCCAGCGCGGCCAAAGCGTAACGGCGAATCGACGACATGGTGAAAGCTCCTGAAATTCCTGGTGGTGGCTTTTTTCTTATGGAATGCGTAATCGGCTGCCGGTCAAAGATCGCCGCGCCAGCTCTTGTCTGAAGCTCCCCGCAGGAGCTGGCGCAGGCTGCAATCTTTCAGCCCGGTTGCTTGCCGGGTTGCTGCAAGCGGAATTTCTCTTTGCGTTCGATCTGCACGACCTGGGCGTTGTGCACAGTGATTTCCACCGCGCCAAAACGAAGATCGCGCAGGGCGCTCTGGATTTCACGCAAGATCGTGCTTTCGTCCTGACCGTCAACGCTGCGAAGGGATGCGCTCATGGTGCTGCTCCTTTGAAGGGGATATGCCTGGCAGTGGGCGGCACTGCGTTCGGCGTGGGAGCAATATAAGAGAGAGGGAGATATTCTTAAAAAGACTATTTAAGAATGTTTATATAACCAGAAAACCGCTCTTCCCACGTATTCCACAGGAACGCCCCCAGCGGCGCTTCGCGCTGAGATTCCAAGAGCCTTTGCGACGGGTATGGGTTAGCGCGTCAGCCAATCAACGGCGCGTGCGCCCAATCAATCTCCTGCGCCGGGCTCGGCCGGCCAAACCAGTAGCCCTGCCCCAGATCGCATGCCTGTTCGAGCAGGAATTTCGCCTGCTCAACCTGCTCGATGCCCTCGGCGTGCACCTGCATGCCCATGCTGCGGGCCAGCGCGATGATCACCCGGACAATCGCCACGTCGTCCTCATCCCACGGCAAACCGGCGACGAAGCCTTGATCGATCTTGAGTTTCTGTACCGGCAGACGCTTGAGCCGCAACAGCGATGAATAGCCGGTGCCAAAGTCATCGATCGCCAGGCGGATACCCAGCTCACGCAAACGATGCATCTGCTCCAGCGCGACTTCCGGGTCGTCCATGACCGCGCTTTCGGTCACTTCCAGCTCCAGATACGCCGGCTCAAGGCCAGTGTCGTGCAGCACCTGCGCCACCTGCTCATAGAGTTCGCGCCGGGCGAACAGTCGCGACGACACATTCACCGCGACAAACGACAGCACCACGCCGGCCTGCTGCCATTGGCACATTTGCCGGCAAGCCTGCTGCATGACCCACGCATCGATGTCGGCAATCAGCCCGGTACGCTCGGCAATCGGGATGAACTCCGCCGGCGAGACCAGACCGCGTTGCGGATGCTGCCAGCGCACCAAGGCCTCGACGCCGATCAGCCGACTGCTGTGCAGGTCATGCACCGGTTGGTAATAAACCCGCAGTTCCTGCTGCGCCAGCGCGCGGCGCAATTCAAAGGCGAGTTCCACGCGTTGCTGGGCGTGGGCGGTGAGTTCCTCGGTGTACAAGGCGTACCCGTTGCGCCCGCTGTTTTTGGCCTTGAACAAAGCGGCATCGGCATTGCGCAGCAGTTGCTCGGCGCTCAAGGCATCGCTGGGGAACAGGCTGATGCCGATGCTGGCATTGATCAACAACTCGTGGCCATCAACGCGAAACGTGTCCTTGAACGCGTCGAGCATGCGTTGCGCCAGCGCCGCGGCCTGCACCGGCTGTGGACAACTTTCGGCGAGCACGGCGAACTCGTCGCCGCCCAGCCGCGCGAGGGTGATGCCGGGACCGAACAACCCCTGCAAACGCGCCGCCACGGCCTTGAGCAAGCGATCACCCACGTTATGGCCAAGGCTGTCATTGATCATTTTGAAGTGATCGAGATCGAGCATCAGCAGCGCGCAGTCGCGCTTGTGGATTTGCGCCGAGGCCAGCGCCTGCTCGGTGCGGTCGCTGAACAGCAGGCGATTGGGTAGATCGGTCAGCGGATCATGGTGCGCGAGGTGTTTGAGTTCGTCCTCGGAATGCTTGATCGCACTGATGTCGGAAAACACCGCGACGTAATGGCTGAGCCGGCCATGATCATCGTGAATCACGCGGATGGTTTGCCACTGTGGATAAATTTCGCCGCTCTTGCGCCGGTTCCAGATCTCCCCGCTCCATTCACCCTGCGCCTGCAACGTGGCGAACATGGCCTGATAGAAACCCGGCGGATGATGGCCAGACTTGAACAGACTCGGCTGCTGACCGATGACTTCTTCGCGCTGATAACCGGTGATCGCCATGAACGCACGATTGACGTGGACGATCAGGCCCTGATGATTGGTGACCAGCACGCCTTCGCGGGTGCAGTCGAACACCGCTGCCGCCTGACGCAAACGCTCGCGATCGGCGTGACGCTCGCGCAACCGTGCGCCGATGCCGAGAAACCCGTACAGGCGCGCCCGCGCCAGAAAGATCAACCCGGCACTCACCGCGGCGAACAGGTAACCGTTGATCAGTTGCCATCGGGCAAGATCGACGGGATCATCGAAGAAATTGTTTAATAAATGATCAGTACCTTGCAGCCAGATGGCGGCAAGCACGAGATAGAGCAGCGCTGCACGCAAGGCATCGCGGTGAGTGGCAGGCATTCGGCTGTCCATGTCCCTACAAAAAGGTTGGAATTATAGGTCAAGAAACATCCAGCGACGCTTTCCTTGAAGGGCGGCTGGTTTTATCCGTGTGCTTGGTGATAATGCAACGGCTGTTTTTATCTTTATCGAGGGCCCTATAGCCTATGTGGTACGAAGGTTTTCTTGGCTTGTCGGCCTGGTCGCTGGTCGCGGTCACCCTGCTGATGACCCATGTGACGATTGTTGCCGTCACGGTCTATCTGCACCGTTATTCAGCGCATCGCTCGCTGGAGCTGAATGCCGGTCTGAAACACTTTTTCCGCTTCTGGCTGTGGCTGACCACGGCACAGAACACCCGCGAGTGGACGGCCATCCACCGCAAACACCACGCCAAATGCGAAACCGAAGATGACCCGCACAGTCCGGTGATCAAAGGCCTGTCCACGGTGCTGCGCACCGGTGCCGAGCTGTACCGCGCCGAAGCGCAGAACCCGGAAACCCTGCGCATCTACGGCAAGAACTGCCCGGAAGACTGGATCGAGCGCAATCTCTACAGTCGTTTCCCGCTGCTGGGCGTGGCAATCATGGGCGTTATCGACCTGCTGCTGTTCGGCACCATCGGCATCACCATCTGGGCGATCCAGATGATGTGGATCCCGGTGTGGGCTGCTGGCGTGATCAACGGTCTGGGCCACGCTGTCGGCTATCGCAACTTCGAATGCCGCGACGCGGCGACCAATCTGGTGCCTTGGGGCATCCTGATCGGCGGCGAAGAACTGCACAACAACCATCACACCTATCCCAATTCGGCCAAGCTGTCGGTGAAGAAGTGGGAATTCGACCTCGGCTGGGCGTGGATCAAGGTCTTCAGCTTCCTCGGTCTGGCCAGGGTTCAGCGAGTTGCGCCGATCGCACATCGGGTCGAAGGCAAAGGCAGCCTGGACATGGACACCGCCATGGCGATCCTCAACAACCGCTTCCAGATCATGGCCCAGTACCGCAAGCTGGTGATCGGTCCGCTGGTCAAGCAGGAGCTGGCCAAGGTCGATCATTCGGTGCGCCACCAGTTCCACCGCGCCAAGCGCCTGCTGTCGCGCGAAACCAGCCTGCTGGAAGACCGTCACCACCTGCGCATCCAGACCATGCTCGAGCACAGCCAGGCGTTGAAGGTCATTTACGAAAAGCGTCTGGCCCTGCAACAGATCTGGGTCAAGACCAGTTCCAATGGCCACGACATGCTCGCCGCCATCAAGGACTGGATTCACGAGGCCGAGGCCAGCGGCATTCAGTCCCTGCGTGAATTCGCCGACCAGTTGAAAACCTACTCGCTGCGTCCTGCAGCAGTCTGAGACCGTTGATCGGTGCACTCGCCCAGGCGAGTGCACCGTTTTGAACTTCGCCGAAAATCTCCTATCTCAAAGACACTTCGCCACCCCGGCGGGCTGTAATGTGGCCGCTGTCGAAATCGCGGCACGCCCTTTGAGATCTGTGCCGATGGTCAACAACAATCCAAAAGACTCATCCGTCCCGCAGTGGCCCGAGGCCGCGCAAACCCTGATGGCGCTGATGCATGCGCAAGGCGAGGTTGCACGCCTGAGCGAGCGCGAACAGTTGTTCAGTTCCTTGCTGGTCAGCGTCAACGCTGTGCTCTGGGCATTCAACTGGGAAACCCGTCAGGTGCTGTACGTCAGCCCCGCCTATGAACGGATTTTCGGTCGCTCCGCCGGGCTGCTGCTCGGTGACTACAACCAGTGGCGCGACAGCATCTACCCCGATGATCTGGACTACGCCGAGCGCAGCCTCGCCGAAGTGCTGCACAAGGGCGCGGTAGAAGACCGCGAGTACCGGATCATCGCCGCCGACGGCCAGGTGCGCTGGCTCAGCGACAAATGCTTCATCAATCGACAGGACGATCCGGACCAACCGGTGATCATCGTCGGCATCGCCGAAGACATCACCGACAAGAAGCACATGGAAACCGAGCTGCAACGCCTGGCGACCACCGACGTGCTGACGCAAAGCAGTAACCGCCGACACTTCTTCGAGTGCGCCAACCGCGAATTCGAAGAAGCACGCCTGCGCGGTACGCCGATGGCGTTTCTGCTGCTGGATATCGATGACTTCAAAGCGATCAACGACAGCTACGGCCACCCGGAAGGCGACACCGTGCTGCAACGGATTGCCGAGTGCGGACGCAGTTCATTGCGCCGTGGCGATCTGTTCGGGCGAATTGGTGGTGAGGAATTTGCTGCAGTGTTCCCCGGATGCGCACCAGAAATGGCCATGCAAGTGGCGGAACGCTTGCAGCAGGAAATTCAGCGTTTACGGTTCAGCCATGACGGCCAGACGTTCAGCATCACCGTGAGCCAAGGGCTGACCAGCCTGACCGATGACGACAAAAGCCTCGACAACCTGTTCGCCCGGGCAGATGCGGCGATGTATGAAGCCAAGCGCCAAGGCAAGAACCGCATCATCTCTGCCTGACGCCAAACCCATGCCTCACACAGATGAACTGTAGGAGTGAGCCTGCTCGCGATGGCGGAGTGTCAGGCAACAATTATTCGACTGACTCTCCGCTATCGCGAGCAGGCTCACTCCTACAAGGGTTTGTTTCAGCCGGTTATTTGCGCATCCGCATCAGCTCCGGCAATCCAATCTTCAGCAACCGCGCCGTGCGGCTCTTCGCCAGTTCTTCGACGCCCTCGTGCTCGGTCAGCCGCGCCATCTGCGCCGCCATATTCATCACCAGCGCCTCACGGGAATACACCCCGCCACCGAGCTGATAGGCCGAGGCAATCAGTTCGCGCAGTTCCAGCGGCAGACGCCAGCGCGTGCGCAACGCAGAACCATACGCCGCACCAAACTGCGCCAGCGCCTCGCCGACTTCCTCCTGCTCGTCCAGCGCCCCGCCCGCCTGTTGCCACTCCTGCAGACAACGCAACAGCGCCAGATCGCCGAGGCGGTGAAGCATGCCGGCGCAATAGCAGCGCTCCTGATCCAGATCGAGCAACCGCGCCAGGGTGCGCGCATATTCAGCGGTGTGCAGTGACAAGCCCCAATAACGCTCGGCGTAGTCCGCCAGACACGGATCGCTGAGCCGGGCGCTGCGCTTGAGCGCCAGCCCGAGGATCAGATTCATGCTCTGCCCGGTGCCCAGCCGATGCAGAGCTTGCGCCAGTGTCTGCACCGGCGCGCCATGGTGCTGCGCCGCGCTGTTGGCCGCGGCGATCAGTACCGCCGTGATCTGCGGGTCGGTGCGAATCTCTTCTTCGAGCAGCTTCAGGTCGAGGCCATCGGGATTGAGGCTGCGCTTCACCGCCAGTTGCACATCGGTCATCAACGGCGCGCCGTCGGTTTGCTCACGGCGCCGCTCAAGAAAAACCGAGAGGGTCATGCCCGGCGCCAGGGCCGGCACTTCACAGAACACCTCCTGCCCGGCGTTGAGCAGCAAGCCCTGCAGACGCTCGGTCAGGCCCTCCATGTTCAATGGTTTGGTCAGATACGCCGTCGGTGCCAGCGGGATGGCTTCGCGCACGCTGGCACTGTCGTTGCGGCTGCTCATCAAAATGAATGGCAGCGGCGGGTTGCGCTTGCGCTGACGCACGCTGCGCAGCACGTTCAAACCATCGACGCCGGGCAGTTCCCAATCGACGATGGCCAGGTCATAGGGAATTTCGGTGAGCATCGACAGCGCTTGCTGACCATCGGCACACAGATCCAGCCGCGCATCGCAACGCACGTTCAGTAGCACTTGTTTAAGCAGATCGCGCGACCACGGGTCGGCCTCGGCAATCAGCACGCGCGGTACGGCGGGTAATTCAACGGCAATCATGCACGCACTCCCTGGCAATGCCTTGACCTTAGCCAATGCTGGCCAATCGTTACAGCGCGAAACGCCGATATGTTTGCGCCGGCATGAAAAAACCCGCCGAAGCGGGTTTTTTGTCGAGCCGATCACAGAATGCCGGGGCTTACAGCTCCGAGAAGCACTCTTCGATGATCGCCAGACCTTTGTCCAGTTGCTCGTCCGGCGAGGTCAGCGGTACGAGTACGCGCAGCACGTTGCCATAGGTGCCGCAGGACAGCAGGATCAGCCCCTTGTCGCGAGCCTTGGCCACCACGGCCGCTACGGCAGTCGGGTTTGGCTTGTGGCTGTCGCCGTTCTCGAACAGCTCGACCGCGATCATCGCGCCCAGGGCACGCACTTCGCCAATGACCGGGTATTTGGCCTGAATGTTTTTCAGGCCAGTGACCAGACGCTCGCCGACGGCCTTGCAGCGGTCCAGCAGGTGTTCTTCTTCGAACACTTCCATCACGGCCAGGGCCGCAGCGCAAGCGATCGGGCTACCGGCATAGGTGCCGCCCAGGCCGCCTGGGGCGATGGCGTCCATGTATTCGGCCTTGCCACACACACCGGCCAGCGGGAAGCCGCCGGCGATCGATTTGGCGAAGGTGGTCAGGTCGGCAGCAACGCCCATCTGCTCCATGGCGAAGAACGTACCGGTACGGCCAGCGCCAGTCTGTACTTCGTCCGCGATCAGCAGGATGCCGTGCTGATCGCACAGCGCGCGCAGGCGCTTCATGAATTCTTTCGGCGCGACGTAGAAACCACCTTCGCCCTGCACCGGCTCGATGATGATTGCAGCGATGTCTTTCGGCTCGGCGTCGTTCTTGAAGATGCGCTCGATCGAAGCGATCGAATCGTCGATGCTCACGCCGTGCAGCTCGTTCGGGTACAGCGCGCGGAAGATGCCGCCTGGCATCAGGCCCATGCCGGCCGAGTACGGCACGACTTTACCGGTCAGACCCAGCGTCATCATGGTGCGGCCGTGGTAGGCGCCAGTGAAGGCGATGACGCCAGCGCGACCCGTGGCGGCACGGGCGATTTTCACGGCGTTCTCAACGGCTTCGGAACCAGTGGTGACCAACAGGGTTTTCTTGGCGAAATCACCTGGAACCTTGACGTTGATTTTTTCGCACAGCTCAACGTACGGCTCGTAGGCCAGCACCTGGAAGCAGGTGTGGGTCAGCTTGTTCAGCTGTTCGGTCACGGCGGCGATGATTTTCGGGTGCACGTGGCCGGTGTTCAATACCGCGATACCGCCGGCGAAGTCGATGAACTCACGACCTTCAACGTCGGTTACTGTGGCGTTCTTCGCGGATTCGGCGAAGATCGGGTGAATCTGGCCAACACCGCGTGGTACAGCAGCGGTACGACGGGCCATCAGTTCAGCGTTTGTCTTGCTCATTACAGTCCTCATTCGCCGCTCATCGGGCGGCGTGGTTCAAGGATGAAGCGGGAGGAATCGGCGGTGGCAGCATGCGATGATCGACTGCCACGGCGTTCCCGGCCGCAGAGAAAATGCAGGTTTCAAACCACGCAAAGGGACAGCGCTCTCGTGCCCTGTGCGTTTACAGCGATCCTTGTCGGAGTCCAAGCTTTCGCGCTTAGATGCCCAGGCAAAGGTATTTGATTTCCAGGTAATCTTCGATGCCGTACTTGGAGCCTTCACGACCCAGGCCCGAGGCCTTGATGCCGCCGAACGGCGCGACTTCGTTCGAGATCAGCCCGGTGTTGACGCCGACCATGCCGTATTCCAGCGCTTCGGCGACACGGAACACACGACCGAGGTCGCGCGCATAGAAGTACGAAGCCAGACCGAATTCGGTGTCGTTGGACATCGCGATCACTTCGGCTTCGTCTTTGAAGCGAAACAGCGGCGCCAGCGGGCCGAAAGTTTCTTCCTTGGCCACCGCAGCGTTTTTCGGCACGTTGGTCAGAATGGTCGGTTCGAAGAAGTTGCCTTCCATCGCCTTGCCGCCGGCCAGAACGGTCGCGCCTTTGCTCACGGCGTCAGCGATATGCTCTTGCACCTTGGCCACGGCTTTCTCGTCGATCAGCGGGCCGGTGGTGGTGCCGTCTTCCAGACCGTTGCCGATCTTCAGCTTGGCAACTGCCACTTTCAGCTTCTCGGCGAACGCGTCGTAGACCGCGTCCTGAATGTACAGACGGTTGGCGCAGACGCAGGTCTGGCCGTTGTTGCGGTACTTGGAGATGATCGCGCCTTCGACGGCCTTATCCAGGTCCGCATCGTCGAACACGATGAACGGCGCGTTGCCGCCCAGTTCCAGCGAGACTTTCTTGATGTCCTTGGCGCATTCGGCCATCAACTGGCGACCGATTTCGGTCGAGCCGGTGAAGGACAGCTTGCGCACGATCGGGTTGCTGGTCAGCTCGCTGCCGATGTCGCCGGCGCTGCCGGACACCACGCTGAACACGCCCGCCGGAATGCCCGCACGCTGGGCCAGTTCGGCCAGGGCGAAAGCGGAAAATGGCGTTTGCGAAGCCGGCTTGAGCACCATGGTGCAACCGGCGGCCAAGGCTGGACCGGCCTTACGGGTGATCATCGCCGCCGGGAAGTTCCACGGGGTGATCGCGGCGGTGACGCCGATCGGCTGTTTGATCACGATCAGGCGCTTGTCGGGCTGGTGGCCCGGAATCACATCACCGTAGATGCGCTTGGCTTCTTCAGCGAACCACTCGATGAACGACGCGGCGTAAACGATTTCGCCCTTGGCTTCGGCCAGTGGCTTGCCCTGCTCGAGGGTCATCAGGCGCGCGAGGTCGTCCTGGTTTTCGATCATCAGTTCGAACCAGCGACGCAGCTTGCCGGCACGCTCTTTGGCGGTCAGCGCACGCCAAGCCGGCAGCGCCTTGTCAGCGGCTTCGATGGCACGACGGGTTTCGGCAGCGCCCATCTTCGGCACGGTGCCGAGGATTTCGCCAGTGGCCGGGTTGTTGACCTTGATCGTCTGACCGTTGTCCGCATCGACCCAAGCGCCATCAATGAAGGCTTGCTGGCGGAACAACTGGGTGTCTTTAAGCTGCATGTCGGCTTTCCTTAACAGCACCGCGGCCAGCGCGGAGCAAAATTATGATTGTAGAAAGGCGCCTCGCAAGGCTGCCGTCAGGGAAATCAGTGACCGGGTGTGGCGCAGGAGCAGTGCACGATTAGCAACACCAGCGCTTCGACACCCAGCAAAGAGCGTTTGAAATCTCAAACGGATCGTAGGATCAAAGGGGTTAAAGGACAATAGGTCGTTCGAAAAAAAGAACAAAAAGCCCGTTTTTCAGATCAACGCACCAGAAACCCGAACCGCAGGAAAAACCTTAGATCAACCCCGGCAAAGCGCCAAGCGAGGGTTTTGCAGGACGTTACCGCTTTCTGGAATGCAGCGATTTCACCGACACGCGCCCTGACAAAACCCGCCGAAACCCGGCATGGACGCCCCGAGTCGACCTAGGTATGATGTCGCCCGCTGCACCAGTAGCTCAGCTGGATAGAGTACTGCCCTCCGAAGGCAGGGGTCGTGGGTTCGAATCCCGCCTGGTGCACCATATTAACGAAGCCTCGGGTGATCACACCGGAGGCTTTTTTTTGCTTTTTTTTTGCTCAGCGGCGCTGCGCCCCGCAGGCGATTACCTGGCGGCTCCTGAGTTTCCCGATGTTTTACGTTAGTATCCCGCTCGATGTCATCTTCGCGAATATGACTGAGTCATGCACCTATCGCTGCCTCGTCACCTTTGAAAGGCTCTTGCCTCCATCGAGCAGGCTCACCAAGGTGATCAGATGTTTGAAAGAATTCCGACCCGGCTCTTCAGCCAACAGCTCTTGAAACAATAGCTCACTCGTTTTGTGCTTTGAAATTCCTAGGGAGGGACCAGTGCAATATGTACTGCTGACGTATTTTGTTTTTCTTGGGCTAACAGCTTTTACCTCAAGATTCATCATCAACAAGTTTCGGGCCGAACATCCTGTTTCGCTCATACTGGCGATGATCATTCTTTATCTCTTCGGCTGTGTTCAGTTGCTTGGCGTCGGAATAAAAGTCGTGCTTTCGTGCGCGGCCATTGGCTGTGTCGCAGGCTTTTGGACGTTGATGAAGGGAGGCACAGAGCGTTTTTCAATAGTGCGTCAAGCCGTGGAACTGGCGGTGCTGTTCGCTTTGGCGCTGATCCTGTCGTGGGGTTCGCAGTATTGGGTATGGGATGAGTTTTCCCACTGGGGTGCTGCAGTCGAATACCTGTCGCTGACGAATAACCTGCCTACAAGCAAGGAAGTTCAGGTTTTCCCCAACTACATTCCCGGCATATCGTTGCTGCGTTATTTCGGCGAAAGCTTGCTGCAGGGTAGTGGCGTAGCGTCGGCCTATTTCATCACTTGGCTGCTGGGTCTCTCCACCATTTACTGTGTATCGAACTCAGAGTCCCGCACCAAGTGGGCCATCACCATCATCACCTTGTTTTTTGCTTATCTGGCTTTTTATCAGGCATTGACGCTGACGTTGCTGATCGACCCGTTGCAGTCGCTGCTGTTCCTGTGTGCTCTGCGCTTTGCCTACAAAAATGACCGCGACAGCTTCAAGGTTGCCTTGCTGGCGGTCATTGCGGTGGTGCTGCTCAAACACGTCGGTATCATCCTGGCGGCATTCGTATGGGCCTATTACGTCGGCATGCGCCTGTTTGCCGACAAGCTCGAGATCAAGACCATTCTCCCTCGGTCGCTGGTATTAATGGCAGTACCGCTGCTGACTTACCTGTCTTGGGAGTGGTACGTCGCGGCATATGACCTGACGATCAAATTCGAAGGCATGTCAGTGATGCTCAAAGGTGCGGGACTGTTGAGCAACGTATCGATCGGTTTGCATCATGTTTTGGGTAACCTGTTTCCCCACGCAGCGTTTTTGCCACCCGCTCATCAGATGGAGTTTTTAACGCCAGGGATTCCACTATGGATGTTCATCAGCATCGCAACAGCCGCCGCGCTGGTGCTGACCTACAACCGGAGCAGTAGCCAAAAGGAAATGGCGCTCACCTTTGCTTTCCTTTTACTGACAACCGTCGGCTATCTGCTCTTCCTGTCGTATGTGACTATTGCCTCGGGATGGTTCAACGATCATGTATCGTTTTCCAGATACTTTATCGTTGCCCTGTTCGCTACATTCTTTCTCCAATACTTCGTTGCGAGAGATGGGCTTTCGATACTGCGGTGCGCCCTGATCGCAGTCCTCATGATTGGCGCCGCATACGTAACCGCGCCACCCTTGAACATGTTTTTCGTGCAAGAAAAGCGACCGTCCGTACCACTTCATGAAGTTTACCGGGCAAAAGCAGCCCAATTGCTCAAGTACACCACCGGCACCGAAAGGGTCATGTATGTTGACGGCAAGGATTCAAGCTTCGGTTACTTCATTTTCAGATTGAAGACTCAACCGCTGCGCTACCTGTCGTACAGCAGCACATCGTTCATAAACCAGCCAGCGACCGACAACGCCAAGAACATTGATCGGTTCAAACGCGCGATTTGTCAGTTTGATTACGTTTATGCAGACAGTCCGCCGGAAGATTTCTGGACGCGCAACGGCGAGCCGTTCGATACGAAGGGCGGTCACGTCTATAAAGTCATTCGCAATGGTTCAGTGTATTGCAGCGCAATACTCCTGGAAAAATGATTCGCAAACCTGCCAAAGCGCTCAACTGACATAAACAAAAACCCCGCCACAGGCGGGGTCTTTGTTTCCGGCTTTGATGACAACTGGAGCGCTTAGCTTTTAGGGTTGAATTGCCCCAGGCACGCCTTGAACAGAATCTCCAATACCGACAGATTGCCTTTGAAGGCGCTGATCTTGGTGGGCACTTCACCTTTTGGATAACGACGTACTGTCGGCAACTCGACGCACTGGAAGCCCAGCTTCGGCGCGCGAAAGGACAGATAGGCCAACAGTTCGTACGTCATGAAAACATCACGAAAAGGCGCCACGCGTGGATCGAGCAGCAGTTTGCGGCTGTAGGCGCGAAAACCTTGGGTAGTGTCGGTCCATTTGAAACCGGAGCTCAGGCTCAGCAACGGCGCATGGATGAAACGGATCGCAAAATCTCGCGAGGCAGGCGTGTTTTCTGCGACGCCGCCTGCCACGAAACGTGATGCCTGGACAAAATCCACCCCTTGCTTCATCGCTTCGATGAAGCGAGGAATGGCATCCGGGTCATCCTTGTCATTACCGTCGATGGTTACGATGCCTTCGTAACCCTGATCCAGAGCGAAAGCGTACGCGCAACGCAACTGCGCGCTGAGCTTGCCTGGACCGGTCTTGACCAATAACCCGCGCACACCTGCCTGCTGCAACGCATCCAGCGCCAGCGAGCCATCGGTGCTGCCCCCGTCGACAATAATAATGTCGGCGTGGGAAGGAATACCGCACGCGGCCATTCTCGCCAGTAGATTCTTGATCCGTTCGCCTTCGTTGATCAGCGGAATAACCACGCAGAAATCACGCTGCCGGCCCAGCCACAGCGGTGTATCGAAAGTGGGTACGTGCCAGGAGCTACGCACGACAGGATCAATCAAGGAGGACGTCATCTTGTGTTCCATCAGGCCACGCGCGCAGTAATCAAAGCCACGCCGGCGATTACCAATAAAATCCCTGCACCGGTCGTCCAGTGAAAGGGTTCTCGAAAAATCAACACCGAAGACAGGGCCACAGCCGCCACCGCGCCTGCAGTCAGCACCGGGTGTGCAACGTTCAATGGCAAACGTGCAAGCGCGGCGGCGTACAACAGGAACGCCGCGCCGTACAGACCCAGTCCGAGCCAGAACGGCCAATTACTCAAGGCTCCCAGCGGGTCGGTCGGAGAAGGGAAGCGGCGTGGCGGGGTCATTGCAATCTTGATCAAGACACTCGCTGACGCGTTGGACAGGATTCCCAGCAACAGGATCATCCATTTCATGGCTTGCGCTCCATGTCCCGGACCCGATAGCAGTCAACGGCCTTGATCAACGCACGCTCGATCGAAGCCAGGTGTGGCTCGGCAGAAGTGGCGACCATTTCGATGGATACCAGATGATTCGGCAGATATTGCCGTACCGCGGCACTCATGCTTTCGTGGTTCGTAGAACCATCGCCCAATGGAAGCAGGTTCGGCTCACTCGCATGGATATGGCCAATCAATGATGCACAGTCTCCAAGCACTGCCATGGGCCGCTCATCGTTGATTGTCAAAGCGCCGGTATCCAATTGCATGCGGATGGCCGGGTGCGCGGTTTGCCTGACCACAGCAGCCGTTTCAGCACTGGTGGTCATGAAGTTGGCGCCGTAACAGGTAGGATTCGGCTCCAGACAGATAAATACGCCGCATGTCCTGGCGATATCGCCCAACTGACGGAAGAACACCACCGCAGCCTCCAGCGCCTGCTGATCGGTCAAACCGCTTCTATCGCGATTCTTCGGCGAGCCGAACACCAATCGGGTGGCGCCCAGACGTCCCGCGACACGGCATACGCCGGTCAGATGCTGCAACAATGCCGACTGGCTTTGCGGGTCACCGAACACATTGAGACCACTGGTACCAAACAGCAATGACTGCATGCCGGTAATCTCGACGCCATGTTGAGCCCACCAGGTCTTGACCCGTGCAATATCCGCATCGGTTGCCTTGCTGCAGTCGGGAAAGTATTTGCCGGGGGCGATGTCGATTGCATCAATGCCATAGGCTCGCAGCAGCTGCGCAACGGCGTCGTCTTCAATGACATCCCAGGCGATGTTGGAAATGGCCAGTCTCATGATTTTACAAGCGCCCCGCGCGGCTCGGACTGGGCATACGCTCTGACGGCCAACAGGGTCTCGCGCAAGCTGTACTGGTAACGACCTTCGCCACCGAACACATTTGCGTACCGAGTCTGCATGTCGTAAAAGCCGACGGGATTGTCCAAAGCGTTGGCGAACTCACGCGCAAAACCGTCCTTCGCAATGGCAGCCACACTGACAGGTTGCGCGGTCAGGTGGACAAGTTTGATGCCCGCCTCGATTGCCAGCTGAATATCGAACCAGAGATTGATCATCGGGTAAAACTGAAAGACCCCGCGGCTATCAATGGCATGCAGATTGTTATCGTTGAGGAAGTCGAAAATGACATTCTTGCGCAGACCTGGCCCTACCAATCCGGGAAGACGTACGATCAGGTGCTCGGGAAAGTGCGCCTCCACAAATTTTTCCAGCAGGCGACGGTTCAAGCCATAGGCGTGCAAACCGGACTCGTCCACCGGGGAATCTTCATCGACACCTACCGATGACTTGAAGACGTCAACCGTACTGATGAGGATAAAACGGCGGCACTTGAGCGTCTTCAAATGCGAAATCAAGCCTTCGATCTTCAAGCGGTCTGCTTCAGGTTCGCGGTTGGCGATCCACTTTTGTGCCGGCGCGCCGGCACATACGACGGTATCGAATGATTGACCTTCGATATCGGCGATATTGGTCGAACGATAAAGAGCTTGAAATTGCGCCTGCTTGAGCAGAGTGGTGCCCACGAATCCGGAAAAACCAATCAGTGCGTTGTTCATTTACCGCTCCTGCATGTTCCGGGGCTCGCTCGAAATGAACACAAGCGAATCGAGCCGTTCCAGAACGTCGTAAATATTGTCAATTTTACCGCCCAGGATCGAAAAGCACCCCGGCAAGGCTGCATGCTGTTCGAAAAGAATCGGCCGGCCGTCATCGCCTTCGTTTTTAACCAGCACGGTTTTCACTTCAAAAAGCGAATCCTCGTACCTGGCTTGCGACACTGCCGGTATATAACGAGCGACGTCACGAACCATACGGTCTACGCGACTGAGGCGCTCGTACTCCGCCAGTTTCCGGTACGGATCGATCCCCTTCTCGTCGGTCCAGTGCAAATGCGGGGTATAGCGGACGTGGGACAGCGTATGCAGACCGCGCGCCGGAAAAGGCATCATTGAAAAGAACGGCCCATCCATCACGGTGATCCCCAGGTTCACCAGGGCGTCGGGCATCTGCATCAGAGCCATTTCGGTGACTTCCTGCTTCAGTCCTGTACTGACGCCGGGAAAGTCCCCACCCAGTTGGTTCAACCCGCTGTAGCTGCAATTGAACACGTAGCGAGTAGTCAATTGCTCGCTCACGCCGTCGGGTCTGGCCAACGTCACCTGCAACGCATCGGTAGCTCTGGAAATGGCTTTGACGCACGTCTGATAACGAATCTTCACGCCGCTCTCGGCAAGCTCCCGCTCTGCCCAGGCGGCCAGACGAGTGGAATCGAACGCATGCTCCTCCACCAAAAACACGTCCTCGATGAGACGTGGCTCGAACAACGCTCGCAATGGCGGCGCAGCGGGTTCGATGGCTGCCCCGATCTCGCGGCAGAACCGCTCGAATTGCCCCGCCGTGCATTTCGAATTACGACGCGCGATTGCATAGAGCTTGGTGAAATCGGTTTTCACTGCCATTGGCCAATCGCGAACGAACCTGGGCAGATTGATACGACTGCGGTAAGCAGTCGTGAAGCTGCGCGGATAGTGGAAACCGTTATGCACTCGGGCCTGATTGTTGTAAGACGCACGCTTCATCAGACGCGCCTCTCGTTCAATCAGCACCACATTCTTCAGATTCCGCTGTTTGGCCATATAGATCGCGATCGCGGCACCGTAGAACCCACCGCCGATCACCACGACATCCTGTTCAGGGTGACGCATCAAGAGACCTGTTCGCTACGGCTACCGCCGGCCTTGTCGGCGACTTCTTCGATATTGAGCTTTTCCAGCCGCGTCATGCGCGCGCTGGTGAATTCCTGCCCCACATGGTAACGCGGCCCTTCATTCGACAAACTGACCATGTTGAGAATGTATTCACCCAGTACCAGCAGCACCAGCGAAATCAGGAAGAACATGCCCGACTGTTGTAGCGAAAGACTGACCCAGCCCGGCGCAATATCGGTTTTCAGCAGGGCAATGATCATGACGTAGACACCGTAGACCAGATTTGCCAGCGCACCGAACATCGACAGCCCGGTCACCAGTCGCATCGGCGCCCGAGTGGTCGACACCAGAAGGCGCATGCCCCGATCGATACTGTCGCTCAGGCTTTTTTTCGGAGCGGTTCGGGCCGCCGCACTGTATTCAAGCGAGGCGCGCGCAAATCCACCCGTAGCCGGAAGGTGGCGATAGGAAAGCGTCGGCTGGGGATGCTGGAGAATATAGTTGATTACGGTTTTGCTTAGAATGCGGTAGGACGGCGCCTCTTTGGCCAGATGCACGCCATTGCACCAGTTATACAACGTGTGAAACAGATTGTAGGCCGCACGGTAGGCAACGCTTTGAAGGGGTTTCTCGCGATTATTGGCAAAGACCACGTCGGCCCCTTTAACCGACTTGTCGAGCATTTGGGGCAGGAAATGAATGTCGTCCGCCAACGGGTCGATGACCGCAACAAAATCACCCAACGCGCTTTCCATACCGACCCAACAAGCCGAATCGGCATCGACTTCCTTGGTCAGCGCATAGACTTGCAAGTTAGCCATGCCTTGCTCACCGGTCAGACGCTTCATGATGGTGATGGTGTCATCTTCGGAAGCATTGTCCACAACGATCAATTCGAAATCACTGACAATCGGCGCAATCACCGCAGTCGCTTCGGAAAGCATGAACTCAATGGATTCTGATTGGTTACGTACTACGAACACCACAGAAAGAAAACACGGGTAAAAATCCATTTAATTTTTCACTTTTAAGCTGACTGATAGGGACAGGAATCGTTTTGACGCGAGGGGATCGAAGGATCGCATTTCAAGCAAACGCTGTCAGACTCAAACGTCATCCTCGCCGTCTCGCCTCGAGTCCGCTGTGGTTGGCATGGCCTGAGAATCGTCGGGTTCGTCGTCCGCTGCCTCCAGTTCCTTTCGGGTTTCGAGGATTGCCTGACGAATCTCCTTACCCTTGATCGGGCAGTTGAGCAATTGGGCAATTCGGTCGACTCGTTGTGTCATGCCAGCCTCTGGCGCACTGAAAAGTACCTTAATAGTGCGCGCTTTTTCCTGCTCAGGCCAATGCTCAGCGGTGATAACGCCGCACCGCGCTGCTGTTGCGCAGCACATGGCCTTTGATTTTTTCCATCAGCTCGGCGCGCGTCAGGCCGGCGGGCAAGGCGTCGGGGGCCAGATCCAGAGCATAGATCTGGATGATGTAGTGGTGCGCGCTATCGCCCACGGGCGGGCATGGGCCCATGTAATGGGTGTTGCCTTTGCTGTTGGTGCCGCCGACGCCTTCGAGGGCGGATTTGGCGCCGACGCCGGCGGCGATCTGGCGGGTCGCGGGTTTGATGCCGTAGTGAATCCAGTGATCGACACCCAGGCCTTTCTGGCCGTCCGGGTCATGCATGACGATGGCGTAGCTCTGGGTTCCGGCCGGGCCGGCGTTCCAGCTCAGCGCGGGCGACTGATTCTTGCCGCCGCAACCCGGGGCGTCGCTGGCGGCGGCCGAGGTGAACAGGCGGTTATCGGAAACCCCCGGGATGCTCAGGGTGAAGCGTTCCTGGGCCTGCGCCGGAAACTGCACGCAAAGGGCGACGGCAACGGCCGCCAGCCAAGGGTTGAGAGAGGTCAATCGGGTCATTCCGGGAGCACCTTGTGCAGTGGGGCCGTCGTCGGCCTGCAAACTATAGCCGTACCGTTCGTGCCGTGGCAGTAGCAATTGGCTGAACCTCGAAATGCCGCACGCGTTCACAAGAAAAATGCCTGTGAGGAAACCACCATGCCCCTGCACCGTGTCGCCCGTTTCGCCGATGTTCCGCAAGATCGAGGCCTGCAAGTGGAAATCGGCGACTGCAAGATCGTGCTGTTGCGGACCAACGGCCAATTGCGCGCGTTTCAGGGGCTGTGTCCGCATGCCGGTGCGCCGTTGGCGGAGGGCGCGTTGTGCCATGGGCGGTTGATCTGCCCATGGCATAAAGCCGCGTACCGCGCCGAGGATGGTGCCCTGTGCGAGCCGCCTTCACTGGACAGTCTCAAGCGTTATCCTCTGGAGTTGCGCGACGATGAAGTGTGGGTCGATGACCAGCCGCTGCACGATCCACACATGCCGCCTGCCGACGATCCGCGAACGTTTGTGGTGGTCGGAGCCGGTGCGGCAGGAACCGCGTGTGCAGCCGCGCTGCGGGAGAAAGGTTTTGGCGGACGAATTGTACTGGTCGACGGCGAAGCGGATGCCGGCTACGACCGTACGGTGCTGAGCAAATTCGTTCTCGCCGGCGAGATGTCGCCAAAAGAAGTACCGCCCTTGCGTGATCAGGCGTTCTACCAAGCGCAGCGCATCGAACGGGTGCAAGGCGAAGTCAGCTCACTCGACGCACCGAGTAAAACCCTTCATTTGAACAACGGCGGAGTTCTGCGTTACGACGCTGCGGTACTGGCTACCGGCGGCGCGCCGAACCCGCTGAAGCTGCCCGGCGCCGATCTGGCCAATGTCTTCGTGCTGCGCTCGAAAACCCACGTCGAACAGATCATCGGCGCCGCTCAAGCAGATCAGCGCGCGGTGATCATCGGCGACAGCTTCATCGCACTCGAATGCGCTTCGGCGCTGCGTCAGCACGGCCTCGACGTCACGGTACTGGCCCGTCATGCGACGCCTTTTGCCAAGCAATTTGGCGAAGCCGTGGGCAAGGCGATTCGCGCATTGCACGAGGCGCATGGGGTGAAGTTCATCACTGATCATGAGGCCACGGAAATTCTTGGTGAGGATAGGGTCGAGGCGGTGCTGCTGGACAACGGTCTGCGCCTCACGGCTGATTTGGTGCTCGCCGGGATCGGCGTACACCCGGCCACCGAAGCGTTCGCGTCATTGCCCAGGGAAGACGACCAATCATTGCGCGTCGATGGCGGCATGCGCGTGAGCGAAGGGTTATGGGCCGTGGGTGATATCGCCACGTTCCCGCTGAACGGCCAGCCGCAACGCATCGAACACTGGCGCCTGGCGCAACAACACGCGCGCATCGCGGCCGCCAACATGCTCGGAGGCGATGAGCATTACCTGGATGTGCCGTATTTCTGGACCTTCCACTTTGGCAAGAACTACGACTATCTGGGTCACGCCGAGGCGTGGGATGAAGTCGAATTTGATGGCGAGCCGGAGAAACCGCCGTTCATTGGCCTGTTCGCCAATGACGGCGTTGTGGTCGCGGCGGTGGCGTGCGACAGGCAACGCGCGATTGCGCTGCTTGCCGAGCGGATGAAACAGCCGCTTTCGATGGCTGAAGCGTGGAAGCTGATTCGCGATTAACACCGATCGTTCCCACGCTCCGCGTGGGAACGATCGGACTTGATCAACGGATCAGGGTTTCGCGCTGGTCGTCATCTTCGGCATGCAGAAAGATCACTCGCGGATGCTCCAGCGGCGCCAGCGGTGGCGGCAGCTCTGACGGTTGTACCGGCCAGAAATGCGTTTCTACATGACTGATGTCGCCGTCCTGATCGTTGTGGATGGTCATCACCCCCGGCGTGCGCAGTTTCTGCAATCGGTCATCACACAGCTTGAAGCTCTTGCTCAGCCCTTGATCGTCGATCACTGGCGAGGGCAAACGGCGCTGGGCAAAGCTGCGGCTTTTACGCTGTTGATAACGCGCCCAGCCAATCAGCACCACCGCATTGGCCAGCGCCACCCATAAATAGATCTGCAATGTGCCCAGCGCATCGAACGCCGAGTTGTCGATGCGCGGCCCGCCGACGTGCGTTTCGACCAGCGGCCACAGGCCGCGAATCAGCAGGAACAGCAGGCCGATCCACGCCACCAGCGTGACCAGCACATCGATCACGAGCAGCAAGGGTCGCTGGCGGGTCCGGATGATTTTCATTTGATGACCTCCTCTTCGTCGTCGCCGATCGGTTTGATACCCCTGTCAGGACTGACCCAGCGCGCACGTTGCTGATGTTGGCCAAACAAGACTTTGGGGAAGCTGACCAGCGTGGTCAGCAGGCTGACGAACCAGAACGCGACCGGGTACCAGACCACCCAGAACATGGTCTTGCCCAAACCCGGCTCGTAGCGGCGGTCAATAATGATGCTGACGGCAAACTGCACCAGGCAGACGAACGCCAGCAGCAACCCGGTGAATGCCGGCGGCATCAAGTGATGCACAGCGATCGCTTCAGGCATGACCACGAACTTGCCCACGCCCCAGAAAATCACCGAGAGCAGGAAGGTGAACGCCCATCCGGTCGACAGGCAGTATTCGAACAGCAGCGGCCACAGGTAACGATGGCGGTACTGCCAGATGCCACGGATGTTTTTGAACAGCACTTCGGCACCGCCCTGAGCCCAGCGCAGGCGCTGCTTCCACAGGCCGCCGAGGGTTTCCGGCATCAGAATCCAGCACAGCGCGCGCGGTTCATAAAAGATGCTCCAGTGATCGAGTTGCAGCTTCCAGCTGATATCGATGTCTTCGGTGATCATGTCCGGGCTCCAGTAGCCGACCCGGTTCAGCGCCGTACGACGGAACGCGACAATGACTCCGGACACGGTAAAGATCCGCCCGAACACCCGTTGCGTGCGTTTGATCAGGCCGATGATCGACGAGAACTCGCCGACCTGAACCCGCCCGACCAGCGTCGAACGCGTGCGGATCCGTGGGTTGCCGGTCACCGCGCCAAGGCGGGCGTTATCCAGCATCGGAGCGACCAGATAAGCCGCGGTGTTTGGCGCCAGCAACGCGTCGCCGTCAATGCACACCAGGTACTCGCTGCGCGCGGCGATTGCACCCATGCGCAGGGCCACGGCTTTGCCCTGGTTCTCCGCCAGATGCAGCACGCGCAGGCGTGGATCTTCCTTGGCCAGCGCATCGAGGACTTCGGCGGTGTTGTCCCTGGAACCGTCGTTGATCGCGATGACTTCGATGTTCGGATAATGCTGGGCCAGTGCCGCGTGAATGGTGTCAGCGGCGTTTTCACCTTCGTTGTAGCAAGGGATCAGGATCGAAATCAGCGGCTCGCCTGCCAGCGGCGGTGGCAAGGTGTCGTCCTTCCATGGCCAGTGGCGCTCCCAGTGCAGCCAGAAATACAGGCCGCCGGCAATCCACAGGCCCGACATGAACAGCGGGTAGAAGAACACGAAGTCCATCAGGAACTGCCCGGTGACCAGGAAGATCAGGCCCAGCGGCACGCCGAGGACGAGCGCCAGAACCAGCAGGGCTAACAGTCTATCCAGCATCTCAGGGATTCCATTTGTTGGAGAGCGCAGGCCGTACGGTTTTCAGGTCCGGCAGGTTGTCGAGAAAATTGTCCGGGTAATAACCGAAGCTGGT
The DNA here is from genome assembly GCF_055484735.1 of Pseudomonas sp. 15C. Taxonomy (NCBI): domain Bacteria; kingdom Pseudomonadati; phylum Pseudomonadota; class Gammaproteobacteria; order Pseudomonadales; family Pseudomonadaceae; genus Pseudomonas; species Pseudomonas sp. 15C. The sequence continues at coordinate 24,269 of NZ_JBUDGD010000040.1, forward strand.
CGCGCCCTGACGCTTGAGACGGCCCATCCAGTCGGCCAGCTGCGCAGCGTCGATATCGGCCTGGTCCTTCTTGGTCCAGTCCCGCGCCTGCAATTCGAAGACGGTGCGGTTCAGCGCGCCGGGACGTTTGCTGACAGTGGCGACCAATCTCTCCAGCCACGGGCCCGACTCTGCCTGGGTCTGTTTTTCCATCAGCGGCATCGCCATCGGCGCGGTCCAGTCGTAGGTCGCGAGGAAGTCATCGAGGTTCTGCGCGAACCAGGCTTCGCTGTCGGGGTTGAGCATCGGTTCGGCAAAAATGTTGCGCGCGGTCTGCACTTGCGGACCGCGAATAGCGCGGACCTTGGCCGTCAGCTCGTTGGTGAAATCGATGAGGTAGCGGCTCTTGAAGCGCGTCCAGCGTTGCATCGCTGCCGGGTCATCGCGCAGCGCGGCAATCGAACCCGGCAGACCCTGAGCGGCGTAGGCTTTCAGCGCTTGCGGACCGGCGTCTTCGAAGTCCGAAAGCACCGCGTCATCGTGGTAGAGAATGCCGTCGACCGAGGTCAGTCGCGCCACGTCCTCGTAGATTTCGCCGATAATGCGCCGCACTTCCGGATCGAACGGTGACAGGCGTTTGTACTGATCAGGATCCACCGAAGTGGTGGCAGTTTTCGGGTCCCAGCGCGTCACTCGCGGCAGCTTCGCGTCCAGCTCGAAGCTGAGCACCGGCATCCACGCGTAGACTTTTACGTGAGCCCGGGTACGCAACTGCCAAGCGACACGGTCGAACAGATCGGCGCGCATCGGCAAGTGACGATTGGGGAAATACAGCGAGTGCACCAGACCGTCGCCCTTGGGATCGGCGAAGGCCTGCAGGAACACCGTATTGGCGCCCAGGTCGGCCATGCGCTGCACCAGTTTGCCGAGGTTGATGTCCTGCTGTGCCGGGTCCGGGTCGTAGACATTGTCCAGATCGACATGCACCACGCGCATGGCCTGCTGCGCCTGCACACCGACCACGCTGTTGGCGAAATGCTCGCCGTCCGGGTCGGAGGCCACCAGGAAACGCGGGCTGCTCATCAGGTTATCGAGGGCGTCGAGACCATCGTCCAGCGTCAAGGCCATTTCGTAGCCTTCCTCACCGACCACCGTCAGTGACGTGCCGTCCGCCGCACCATACGGCCAGACCCACACCCGCGGTTTCTTGCCGGTGGCCTTGCGGATCTTCTCGGAAATATTACTCACGTCGGTGCGAATCCGTGCGCGGAAATCAGCTTCGGATTCATAGCGTTTGGTGACCGGGTCGTAGCGTCGGGCCGCGGCCGCCGGCTGCAGGTTACCCTGCGGGTTGGCGAGGATACCCTTGTGGTTGGCGTCAGTGTGCGCGGCGATTTCCACCAGACCGGATTGCGAGATCTCGCGCACCTGATCCCAGGTCAGGAAGTCGGAACGTGCACGCGGCGTGCCGGCGAAATCCACCGGTTGAGTGAGCGGCGTGTCGACCCAGCTGCCGACCGGCGCCAGCAGTGCGTGCCATTTATAAGCGCGCAGCACCGGCAGTACGCGAGTGTAAAAGCTCGCATAACCGTCGTCGAAACTCAGCAGCACGGCTTTTGCCGGCAGCTCCGGGCCACCCTTGCGTGCGGCCATGATCTGGTCGACCGTCACCGGTTGGTAGCCGTTTTCGCGCAGCCACGCCAGTTGTTCGATCATGCGCTCGGTGCGTACCGCCACCACGGCCTGATCGGGATCAAGGTCTTCGACATCGTGATAGGCGATTCCAAAAACATGGTTTTTCGGCCATGGCTTTTCACTGGCCACCACCGGACGTTCGGAGGGGGGCGTGAAAGCCGGGGCTTGCTGGGCGCAGGCGCTGATCAGCAGCGCTCCCAGCAGAAGTATCAAACGCGAGATAAAAGGCATCTTAAAACTCTTCTAGAAGCGGAAAGTGAGGTCGACGAGCAGACGCAGATCAGTCTCTCGATCTCCGTCGTAGGGCCGGTTGATCACACTGAACAGGCCGCCGACCTCGAACACGTCGTTCCATGCATAGCGTTGGCCATAGCCGAGCAGGGCCATGCCGCCGGTGCCGTGATCACGCTGACTGTAAGTCCCCGCGCCCGCCTGGAATTGCTGGCTCCAGGCCGTTTCGTAGCGGTGGTAGAGCACGTGATTGACGTTGACCAGCGGCATCACGCTGAAGTCGGATTTGGGATTGAAGTACGGCACGTCATCGGATTGCGAGTTGTGGCTGGTGCCGACTTCCAGCCCCGCATCGACCTGCAGTTTCGGCGAGCTATAGACCCCCTCACGACCGGTCAGCAAGGCTTCGACGCGGTTATTGCCATCGCTGAAGTGCGACGGGCTCACCGACAGGCGCCACTCGCGGCTTTCATTGGCGCGCCAGCGCAGGAACGCGCTGCCACCATTGGCCTTGATATCGCTGTTGAGTGCGCGCAGCGGCGTTTCGGCCGACAGGTATTCGAGGCTGCCGCCGTACTGCCAGTGATCATTGATGTCACGGGCGAGCGCCAGCCGTGCACCCTGCTTGTCGCCGAAACCGTAGTCGTGACTGGACACTTCGGCTTCAAGGGTCATGTCACGGGTGCGCCGCTCCAGACCGACACGCTGGAAGCGATGGTGACCGGTGCCCTCAGCGAAATCGCCGGTGGCGTAACCGAGGCCGGCGAACACGCGCCAGTCTTCATTGATCGGCGGGCTGTACAGGGTGCTCTGGATGCCGAAGTCGCGACTGCCACTGACCGCACCGGCATCGCCACTGCCGCCGCCGTTGGCCTTGCCGCCGTAGGCTTCGACGCGCAATTCGGCCATGTCGTGGACTTCGCGCTCACGGGCCAGACGTTGCACCTGGCGGTTGTCCGGGTTACGCGCCAGCACGTCGCCGACCAGCGCATCGTTCTGCCGCCACTCCTGCAATTCCATGGCGGTGCGCGCTTGCGCCACTTCCAGACCGATGTCGCGCGGCGCGATACTTTCGGTTTCCTTGAGCTGGTTTTCCGCGCGGCGTGGCCATTGCCGGGCCAGATACAGATCGGCCTGAGCCAGACGCAAACCGACGTTGCCCGGCGCCTGATCGACCAGGGTTTGCAAGCGTTCCTCGCCGTGGGGCAGATCGGCGCCGTAGGTGCCGGCCTGCGCTGCCAGTTGCTGGGCGTCTATCCATTCATCGTTGGGATTGCCAATCGGCAGGCCCTTGAGCTCGACGCGCGGGCGCTGTGACTTGGCGAGGTCTTCGGCGACCTTGCGCGCTTCTTCGGCACGATCGCTTTCCAGCAATGAGTAATACAGTGCGGTGGTGTCTTCGAGGCGATCGCCGCTATCGGCGTCCGGTGCCGAGAGCACCTGGCGATACAGGTCGGTGGCGATTTCCGGCTGACGCTGATCCAGATAGGATGCCGCGACCCAGCGCAACGCGTAGGTGGGAATCTTCACGCCTTCGCCTTGCAGTTTCTGGTATTCGCTGATGACCTCAGCCGTGCGTGCTCGCGCCTTGAGCGCGCCCATGCGGTCGATGCGCCAGCGGATCACGTCGTCGTGAGCCGTGGCGTCCGGCGTCCAGGTGGCGAGCAACTGGTCGTAATCGGCCAAGGCGCGGTCAGCAATGACGTAACGCTCTTTTTCGCTGCGCGTGGCGAGTTCGGCGAGGCGCACGCGTTCGGCAGCCAGATCGCCTTCCAGGCGGCGCAAGGTGACCGGATCGATCAGCCCCGGACGCTGTTTAGCGAGACGCAGCGCCGGCTCTGGCAAGCGCGCCTTTTGCAGCGCGACCACATACTCGCGGGCAACTTCCGGTTTGCTGCCGGCACGAATGAACGCCTGATCGTATTCGAACAAGGCGTCGTACTGCTTGCCGGCGCGGGTCAGCGCATAGCCCAGCGCGAGGCGCCGCGCAGGATCATCGGGTTTGGCGGCGACCAGCGCTTTGGCGCGTGTCACCGCTTCATCAGGTTTGCCGGCATCCGCCTGAGTCAGGGCCAGGCCCAGTTGCAGGTCGGCGTTGTCCGGCGCCAGGGCCAAGGCCTTGTTGTAGACCTCAGTGGCTTTATCCCAGCGCTTGAGGTTGCGATAGGCCCGCGCGGTGGCCGTCAGCGCCTGCACCGGCAGCACGCGGTCGCGGCCCTGGGTCTCGTAGACCTGCACCACTTCGGCGTCGAGTCCGGCCCAACTGGCGATTTGCAGGTGATCGCTGATCTGCCCGGTGCTCGCCTGACCCGGCGGCATCTGGCGAAGCAGCGTCAGCGCAGGCGTGTAATGCCCGACACGGGCGTCGCGCACCATCTGATCATAGGGTGTGTCGGCGAACGCCAGGGCCGGCCAGAGCAACTGGCTGCACAGCGCGACTCGAAACAAAGGGCGTAAACCACGATGTAATACAGAACCATCAATACGCGGCATTCGTCAGCATCCTTACATGGCCAGCCGGGTCGCGATGCCCCTCTTTGCCCATTCGTAACGGTGGCCAATGGCAACATCCATGGCCACGCTTAGTCAGGCAGTGTTGCACGCAAGCGTAGACCAGTTTTCGCAACGCAATAATTGTTCAGAATCCACGTAGTGCGGGGTAGGAGGCTGCGTAAATCCCGAACGCCAGACGGCAAAACGCCCGGCGCCTGTGGGTGACAGAGGCCGGGCGTTTCTATTGATGCCGCTCGATCACTGCACTTGCGTGACGCCGGCGAACTTGCTCATCAGGAAGCCGACGAACTGTTCAACGGTCATTTTCTGGCCGTTGAATTCGACCTGATTGGCCGCGTAATGCAGCTTGGTCACCACGTTGGTGCCGTCGACCACCGCCAATTGCGAACCGACGGCCATGCCAGCAAACATGTCTGCTGCTTCCTTGGACTGATCGACAATGGCTTTGGCGTCAGTCTGACCATCCAGTTGCGCTTGCACGCTGAGCAGATCGACCAGCATCGGTTTCGATACCTGAATATTCAGGTCCAGCAGAGCGATTAGTTGCTTGCCCAGTTGATCCGGTGGCAGATCCATCGACTGCGGCTTGGTCAGGTCAATGACCAGATTGGCGCGGCTTTCGCCGTTGGCGGTGTTGAACGAGAGGTTCTCCAGCGCCAGTTGCGGGCCGGCGGCGAGCAGTTTCTGCAGGTCGGCTTTGACCTGCGCGTTTTCCGCTTCGGTCAGGTTCAGCTCCGGTGCCGGCAAACCCTGAGCGGCCGCTTCGGCGGCAGCTTTTTCATAAGGCTGCAGCTTGGTCTGGTAGATCTGCATCAGCGACATCGTCGACGGAATGTCGAGGTTCTTCAGGCTCATGGCCATGGCCGCCGAGCCGACTTTCTTGTCGTTGAGGGTCACTTCGCCAATCTTGTAGTCAGCGCGGCCGGAAGCATTGCTGGCGTTTTCTTCGGTGCGGTTCTTCATTTCGAAGTTCTTCACACCCAGCACCATCGGCTGCGCACCGAAGGTGGTTTTGCTGCTGGTCACTTCCAGGGTGTTTTCCCCGGTGTAGTAGCCATAGCTGCTTTTGGCGAGGTTGCTGGCCAGGGTCAGCCCGTTGATTTCGACCTGCACCGGTGTCTGGTCTTCGGCCACGGTGACCAGTTTCAGGTTGTCCATGTAACCGTCCGCCTTGACCTTCTGCGCCTGGGCGCTGGCGGAAATGTCCATGGTCAGGCCGGAAAATTTCAGGTTCGACTGTGCATCCAGCGCGGTTTCGAACGGCACCAGGTCCAGCGTGCTGGTGGTCGATTCGTCGTAGCCGATGTTGGTCACACCTTTGAGCGGCGCGGCGCCCTTGGTCGCGGCGAACCATTTTTCAGTGGTCGGGCTCCTCTCCAGCTCGTAGTTGCTGGTGGCCATGACCGGCAGCCACTTCAACGACACCAGACGCGAGAATGGCAGCGGGCCGTGCTCGATGTGGTCGACGAACAGCAACTCGACCTGTGCATCGCCGAACATCTCGCCCTCGCCTTTGAGGCGGTAGTGCGCGGTGCTGGTGAACGTGTGGCGCTCCAGCGACACCAGTTCCAGAGACGCCGTGCCGTTGGAGCCGGCCATGGCGGTCTGCAGCTCTTTGTTGGCGTTGCTGACGGCGTTGTTCAGCACGCCCTCGATCTTGGTCCCGGTGTACCAGGCCCCGCCCGCGCTGATCGCGCCGATGGCAACAACAATTCCGAGAAGCACGCCTGCTGATTTATTCATGAATGACCTGATCGATTTCCGTGGCTGTGAGTGTGGTCGTCTTCCCTGAACCCGTGACCGGGTCGCGGCTCGACTGCGCTGAATTCAGCGGTGGAGATTAGCACCGGGCGCGGGAACCGGCCCAATGTTTAAAGGTTAAAGAGTGTCCATGGGGGGAATGGACAGTGAGCAGGCAGTGAGAGTTTCGCGGTTAGCGAAGCCGCCATCGCTAGCAGGCTAGCTACCACAGGGGATGAGCGGTAAACACAAACCCCGGTGGGAGCTGGCTTGCCAGCGATGAGGCCAGGTGATTCAGCCGAGCATCAGGAATATTCAGCCTCGATCTCATCGAGTTGATGATCAAAGCTTTTGAGCCGCGCCGTCCAGGTATAAACCAGCACTTCAAAGTCACGATCGATCACCGCGCCCTCTGGCCCCTCGGCGCGTGGGTCGCAGAAATCCAGTTGATAGCGTTCGCGGGCCATGGCGGTGGCAACGTCGGACAGTTCACGGGCGTTGTTCAGCCAGTGCCAACCCTCGTCGGCGATCTGCTTGTCGAGTTCAAGGCACTGTTTCTTCAGGGCATCGAGGCTTTTTTCCAGCGGAGTGCCGGTGAGTTCGCCCATGACTTCGGCGAAGGTGCGCCCGGGCTGCCAGTAGCTGCCCCAGAAATAGCGGTCGAACACGGTTTCGACCCGGCGCAGGGCGACTTTGGTGTCCCAGATCAGCACCAGGACCTTGCCTTGTTCCAGTTGGCGTTTCTTGACCCGCTGCACCTGAACCGAGGCCCACGCGACCACGACGATCGCCATGACCGCGATCAGCGCCACAGCACTGTCGAGGAAGATCATGGCCGTGTCGATCTGGTGGGCCAGCATGATGCCGTAGAAATAGGTGGCCGATAGCAGCACCAGCGCTATCAAGGCGCACCAGAAGCCCAGAGCATAAGGGTTTTTCATTATTGGTTTCCCCCGGACCAGCGCCAGCGATGCGTGCAGAAGGCGCGCTTTGCACGGGGCGCGCCTCCAACACTTCAAAGCATAGCAATGACCTCAGGGTTTGCCGGGACTTGAAGCGTGCGTTCGTCCGCTTTCCCAGCCGCCGCCCAGGGCGAGGAACAAATCGATCTGGCTCATCGCGACTTGCGTGTTGGCGGCGGCCAGTTGCGCGGTGACATCGGTGTAGGTGCGGGTCGCTTGCAGGTCGGCGAGGAACGACTCGCGGCCGGCCTGGAAAAAGCGGTGCGTCTGCTCGGCGGCCAGTTTTGCCGACTGCTCGGCCTCGGCCAATGCGTCGCGGCGTTGCAGCAGCGCACTGTACTGGGCCAGGCCGGTCTGGGTTTCACGGATGGCGTTGAGCACCACGCCGTCGAAATGCGCCAGCGCGCCCTGGGTATTGGCCTCGGCTTCGCGGATGCGCGCGCGGGCGCCGTTGGTCGGCACTTTCCAGTTCAGCGACGGGCCAAAGCCCCAGCGGTTGGTCGACGGATCACCGAGGTCATCGATGATGCCGACCGTGCCGATGGTCGCGCCGATGCTGATGTCCGGGTACAACTCACCGGTGGCGATGCCGATCCCGGCCGTGGCCGCGGCCAGACGCCGTTCGGCCTGACGGATATCCGGGCGCCGCTTGAGCAATGCGGCGCCGTCACCGACTGGCAGCAACTGAGCGATTTTCGGCAGCTCGGCGCAACTGGCGGTGCCCGCCGGTAGTTGATCGACCGGTTTGGCCAGCAGCATCGACAGACGGAACAAACCGGCCTGACGCGCCGCTTCGTAGCGCGGCATGTCGGCGCGCAGGGACTTGAATTGGGTTTGCGAACGGGTGACCTGAGTTTCGTCGCCACGCCCGGCGTCCCGCAAACGCTGGATCAACGAGGTGCTTTGCGATTGCAGATCCAGGGAATGCTGAGCGATCTCGCGCTCTTCATTGGCGGCACAGATTTGGGTGTAGGCGCGCACAACGTCGGCAACCAATGTGATGCGCGCGGTATCGGCGGCGGCCTGGGTCGCGTCGGCGTTGGCTTTTGCCGCTTCGATACCACGTTGCAGCGTGCCCCACAGATCGAACTGATACGAGGCGCTGATGCCGATATCGGCAATGTTGGCCACCGGCACTTTTTCCGGCAGCAAAAATGCCTGTCCGGATTCCTGCAAACGCTGGGCACCCATTTTCACCCCACCGCTCCAGCCGCCCGCCGCTTCGGCCTCATCGACCTGCGCCCGCGCGCGTTGCAGGTTGGCTGCCGCCACGCGCAAATCGGTGTTGGAGGCCATGGCCTGCTGCACCAGCTGATCCAGACGCGGATCCTGGTACAGCCGCCACCAGTCCGCCGGCACCGGCGCCGAGACCACCGGTTTGCCGGCCACCGTCAGTTCGCCCTGAATGTCCTTGCGCTGAATCGCCGCGTCGTCAGGCACCTGATAATCCGGCCCGACCACCTGACACGCCGACAACATCAGGCCGAGCCCGGCGATGATCAGCGCCCTGCTCATTGCGCAGGCTCCCGCTGTTGATCATCCTCAATGATCGACACCGTGGCCGTGCGTCCGGCGATCATGCGGAAATCTGCCGGCACCTCATCAAAGGCGATACGCACCGGAATCCGCTGCGCCAGGCGCACCCAGCTGAACGCCGGGTTGACGTTGGGCAACAGGTTGCTGCCGCTGGTGCGGTCGCGGTCTTCGATGCCGGCAACGATGCTTTCGACGTGGCCGCGCAGTCTGGCGCGGTCGCCGATCACGCGGATGTCCACCGACTGACCAACGTGTATGCCGTCGAGTTTGGTTTCTTCGAAGTAGCCGTCGATGTGGAAGGAGTTGCTGTCGACCACCGACAACACCGGCCGCCCGGCGGTGACGAACTCCTGTGGACGCGGCGCGCGGTCGTTGACGTAACCGTCGACCGGGCTGCGGATCACCGAACGGTCGAGGTTGAGCTGCGCGCTGTCCACCGCCACCAACGCCTCGGCCAGCGCCGATTGCGCACGGGCTACGCGCGACTGGCTTTCTTCCAGTTGCTCGGCCGGCACCAGGTTGCCCAAGCCACGGTTACGCTTGGCTTCACGCTGCGCCTGGGCAAGGGTTTCTTCGCGATCGGCGACAGCAGCCTTGGCCTGACGCAGGGCCAGTTTGAAACGGTCCTGGTCGATGCTGAACAACACCTGGCCGCGCTTGATCAGCTGGTTGTCCTTCACTTCCACCTGCTGGATCAGCCCGGACACGTCCGGGGCAATCTGGATGATGTCGGCGCGGATGTGGCCGTCGCGGGTCCACGGCGCAAACATGTAATACATCACCATGCGCCAGACGAGGACCACGGCGAAGGTCACGATCAGCAGGGTCAGGACCACGCGACCAATAGTCAGAAACGGTTTTTTCATGTCATCAGGTATCGACTGAGTGAGTCCACGCCGTACAGCAGCACGGCATAGAGCGCCACGTTGAACAATGCCCGGTGCCAGACCAGACGGTAAAAGTGCAGGCGTTGCAGCACGCCATGCACCAGCAAAAACAACACGTAAGTGATGCCCATCAAAACCAGCAGCGTCGGCAGAAAAATGCCGCTGATGTCCAGGTCACCGATCATAGGGGCGCTCCATCGGGCAGCGGTTCTTCGGGCTCGGCGCTGGAGACGAATTCGACGCCCGGCAACAAGGCCAGACGCAAACCGCTCAAGGCGTGCAGCAAGTGCAGGCGGGTTTCATCGTCGCCCTGGCCACTGAGCGCGCGGCGGGTACGGTCGAGGGTCATCAGCAGACCGCTCGGCGCTGGCAGGCGTTCGCCAGCCTTGAGGCAGGCGCGGAAATACTCGCCGACCTCGCTGACCACTTGCTGCAGCAAGGCCTTGGGCGCACCGCTCACCCGCGGGGTGTAGGCCAGCAAATCGAGCATATTCAGCCCCACGCGCACTTCACGCATCGCAATCCCGGTGTCTTGCCCTGTCAGGGCCAGACGCGGCAAATGCTGCATGAGCCGATCAAGCAGTTGCACGCCCAGTTGCCGGTGCTCGGCAAGGTTGGCCGGCTCGGTCATGCGCACGATGTCCTTCCAGCTGAAACGAGTCAGACGCTTGGCCGCGAGTTCCGCGCCGAACGGCCGCGCCACCAGGGTCCAGATGAAAGCGAACAGCAGGCCGATCGGCCCTGCCAGGTTGGAGTTCACGAAGGCGAAAAAGTCGGCATCGTAAGCGCCTTGAATGCTGATGAACGACGAGGTGTTGACCAATGTCAGCAGCATCCCGAGGTAGAAACGCGGCTGTACGGTCAGTGTGCCGACGCAGATGAACGGCACGGAAAACGCCAGCACCAGCATCGGGAAATCATGCAGGTTGGGCAGGATCAAAAACAGATAAAGACTGGCGAACAGCACTGACATGCCGGTCCAGAAAAAGAACCGGTAGATCTGCGGTGCCGGGTCATCCATCGAGGCGAAGAAACTGCACGCGACCGCCGCGAGAATCACCGCACTGCCGCCGTCCGGCCAGCCGAGCAGGATCCACAACACTGAAGCGACGATGATCGCCAGAATCGTCGAAGCCGCCGAATACAGCATCAACCCGCGATCGATAAACGGCGTCAACCGGCCGAGGCGCCAGTGGCGATACACCGCACGCCAGCTGTCCTGGCGTTCGCACAAAATCGCGTCCTGCAGACTGCGACAGTCCTGCCACAGATCGATAAATTCACCGAGGCGATACAGCGCGTTGGAGAACAGCACTTGTTTGCGATCTTCCAGCGCCGCAGCGCTCGGCTGTAAGGCCTCGAGCTGATCTTTCAGCGCTTGCCAGCGGTCGAGATTGGCATCTGCGTGGCTCAGCCATTCACGGGTCGCCGTCAACAGCGGCTGGAATTGTGCGACCAGTTCCGGGGTGCGCCGCTCAAGGGCATACAGCGAATCTTCCAGCGCATCGATCACCGGCAGCAGGTGGATCATCCGCCCGCGCAGTTCCTTGGTGTTGCGCACGGTCTGCGACCGCGCGCCTTCGTGGGGCAACTGGCCGATCATCAATTCGAGGCTGTTGAAATTGGCGACCATGGCCATGCGCAGAGCCGTGACTTCCTCAGGCTGTACATCGCGACTGAGAAATTTCTGGCTGTAGGTGGTGGCGTCGGCGAACCATTTGCTCACCGCATCGTTGAACACCGGTGCCAGGCGACGCGGCCAGAACATCGCCCCGACCACGGCAGCGACGGCGATGCCGAGAAAAATCTCTTCGGTCCGCGCCTCGGCCACATCCCATACCGCCAGCGGATTATCAACCACCGGCAGGGCGATCAGCGGCAAGGTATAGCCGGCGAGCATCAACGCGTAGCTGTTGGCGGTGCGCAGGTGCAAGGACATGAACAGCAGGATCCCGGTCCACAAGGCGATCACCACCACCAGGACATACGGGCTCTGCACGAACATCGGTACAAACAGCACCGCCGCTGTAGCACCGAGGAGCGTGCCGATCGCGCGGTACAACGCCTTGGAACTGGTCGGGCCGAGAAACGGGCTGGAAACGATATACACCGTGGCCATCGCCCAATACGGACGCGGCATTTGCATGAGCAGGGCGATGTACAGCGCAATCATCGACGCTGCAAAGGTACGGACCCCGTAGAACCAGTCCCGGGCCGGCGGAATGCCAGTGAAAAAACCGTTCAAGAATTGACCACCACAGGCGGGCTGGCCGCCTCAAAAGCCCTGAGTACCCGAAGCGTAGCTTCCAGATCGTCCCGATCGATGCCTTCGAGCACCTCGTGGCGCAAGCGCACCAGCTCGACCTCCACCGCTTGCACCAGCTCACGGCCGCGGTCAGTCAGACTCAGGCATTTGGCGCGGCGATCCTGAGCATCTTCGGTACGGCAGACGTAACCGGAATGACACAGCTGATCGAGCAGGCGCACCAGCGACGGGCTCTCCATGCCGGCAGCCTGAGCCACCTGAACCTGGCGCACACCTTCGCCAAGACGCCCGATCATCAACAATGGAACGGCGCAGGCTTCGGAAATTCCATAGTTCACCAGCGTGGTCTGGCAGATCTTCCGCCAATGCCGCGCGGCCACCACCATGGCGCTGCTGATGTTCATCTGGAGATTGTCGAGGGAATCGGACACGGGAAAACGGACACTGTTAGTTTGCTAACTATCAATATCGCATTGGAGAGGAAATTCAGTCAAGTTTTGAAACAAATCTCCCCGCTGGTCGCCGTGATCAAACAAATAATGCCAATTAAGTGATGACAAGGTATATACGTTGTCATTACTAGTCGTAGGAGACTGACATGTCAAAACAAGCCGTTTTCACAATGAAGCTAGAGCCGGAGCTCCGAGAAGAATTCATGGCGGAAGCAGAGGCGGCACATCGGCCAGCCTCGCAAATTATGCGAGACATGATGCGTCAGTACGTACAAACCCAACGAGAGGCGCGTGAATACGAAGCCTTTTTACAACGCAAGGTTGAAATCGCTCGGGAATCCATGCGTTCGGGGAACGGATTGAGCAACGAAGATGTAGAAGCCGCGTTCGCTGCCAAACGCAGGCAGGCGGAAGATCGCCTATGAGGATTATATGGACGCCAGCCGCCGCACAGGATCGTGCAGACATTTGGGATTATTTGCAGGCCGCCAACCCAAGAGCGGCCATCGAAATGGATTTACGCTTCAGCGAAGCGGTACATCGCCTTTCTGACAACCCGCTGATTGGCCGTGCCGGCATCATTGCCGGTACACGGGAGGTGATTCCACATCCAAGTTACCGTCTTGTCTATCAAACGGAGCGCGACGCCGTCTATATCATGGCGCTGGTTCATACGGCACGAGCTTGGCCTCAGCCGAAGTAATCACCCCTCACGCCCCTTACGCAACATCACATCCAACTGATCCACCACCTCCGCCCAATCCGCATCCTCCAGAATCTCGTCGCGCAGGAACTGCGCCTGGCTTTTCGACCAGAAAAACGCCTCCGCCAAATGCAATTCCGGCTTGAGCGGGGAATGGCTGGCGATGAATTGGTCGATGCCGGTGGCGTCGTCAGCGAGGCCGAGTTGTTTGAACAGGGCCGGGAGGCTGTGTTGTGGATTTTCCATGCTGCAACTCCTCTGGCATTCAGGCGCGGCGTTAAACCGCTTGTTCCAGTGGAGTTGAGCATAGCTGGCGCTGTTGGTTCAGGGCTTCGCGACGTCCGGCGTGGCCGCAGCCATCGGCTGCGCCGGATACACCGACTGCCATCCGCCGCCCAGCGCCTTGTACAAGCCGACCATCGCCAACGAGACGCCGGTTGAGCTTTCCACCCACTGTTCCTGCGTCGCCAGCAAGGCGCTCTGCACGGTGAGGACGTTGACGAAGTCGGACACGCCTTCGACGTATTGTTGCTGCGCGGTGCGCAGGGCGATCTGGTTCTGGCGCACGGCTTCGGCGAGGCTGTCACGGCGGCGCTGGCTGGCGTTGTAGGCGGTCAGTTGATCGTCGATTTCGTGCCAGGCGCGCAGTACGGTTTGCTGATAAGCGATGGCAGCTTCCTGCTGTTGCGCTTCGCGCAGTTGCAGCATGCCGCGCAGGCGTCCGCCGTCGAACAGCGGCAGGCTGAATTGCGGGCCGATGCCGAACGCGCGCGAGCCCCAGGAACCGAAGTCGCTGAGTTGCATGGCTTGCGAGCCGAGGTTGCCGGACAAGGTGATGCGTGGGTAGAAATCGCCCTTGGCCACGCCGACAGTGGCGGTAGCCGCATGTAGACGTGCTTCGGCCTGGCGGATGTCGGGGCGTCGTTCGGCCAGTTGCGACGGCAAGCCGATCGCCACTTGTAGCGGCGGCTGCGGCACCGCTGCGTCTGTGGATAACTCTCTGGCCAAGGCCTGCGGCGGCTCGCCCATCAACAGGCTGATCGCGTTGATCAGTTGCGCCTGGCGCTGCTCCAGCGCCGGCAGGCGCGCTTCGATGGCGGCGACCTGCGCGGCGGCTTCGGCGACGTCCAGATCGGTCGCCACGCCGTCGGCCAGACGCAGTTGTGAAAGCTTGAGGCTGTGACGGGCGACGTCGAGGTTCTGTTCGGTGACGGCGCGGGTGTTCTGCACGCCGCGCAACTGAATGTAGTTTTGCGCGGTGTCGGCGAGCACGGTCAACAAGACGCCACGGCGGTCGTTTTCGGCGACTTGCAGGTTGGCGTTGGCGGCTTCGGTTTCACGGCGCACGCGGCCCCAGAAGTCCAACTCCCAGGACGCAGAGAAACCGGCATCCCACAGGTTGAAGGCCGAATCGCCGTTATGCCCGGAAGGATCGTTGAGGCCTTCGCCACTGTTGCGCTTGCGTCCATAGCTGCCGCTGGCAGCGGTGTTCGGGTAACGCTCGGCAGTGATCACCTGACGGGCGGCGCGGCTTTGCTGCAGACGACGGCTGGCCAGTTGCAGGTCGAGGTTGCTGCGCACGGCACGCTGGGTGAGAGCCGAGAGCTGCGGATCTTTGAAGACCTCCCACCAGCGCTCGTTGAGCGGTTCGCTGACGGCTTGGCTGGGGGCGGATTTGGCGGGTTTGGCCCAGTTGGTGATTGGCGTGGCTTCGGGCCTTTGGAAGTCGGGGCCGACAGTGCAGGCGCTGAGGCATAGGGTGAGCAAGGCACTTGAAGTGATTTGCTGCCACTGGCCCCATCGCTGGCAAGCCAGCTCCCACAGGGATTGTGCAGGCTGTCCAGATTTTTCAGGGCTGCCCATGGACCCTGTGGGAGCTGGCTTGCCAGCGATGAGGCCAGTCAATTCAACACTGGTCATCGCTGTACCACCTCGCGATCCACCTTCGCCTGCGCCGTATGGATACTCGCCTCCACCGACATCCCCACCCGCAATCGTTCGGCCAATGGCTGGCCCGGCTCCAGCATGATCTTCACTGGAATCCGCTGCACGACTTTGGTGAAATTGCCGGTGGCGTTGTCCGGCTTCACCGCGGCAAATGTCACACCGGTTGCTGGTGCGATACTTTCGACGCGGCCGCTTAACGTTTCACCACCAAGGCTGTCGACTCGCACCTGCACGTCCTGCCCCGGCTGCACATCGGTCAGCTGGGTTTCCTGAAAATTAGCTACTACATAGGCCTGCTGCAACGGCACCACCGCCAACAGTTTGCTGCCCGGCGTCACGTAGGCACCGACCCGCACCGCGCGCTCGCCGATCATGCCGTCCTGCGGCGCGGTGATGCGCGTGTAGGAGAGGTTGAAACTGGCGATTTCCAGCGCCGCTTGCGCGTGTTTCAGACTGCCTTCGGCGGCGTCCCGTTGCGCCGTGAGGATTTCCACTTGCTTGCGCTCGGCGGCTAGCTTCGCCGTCGCCGTGTCGAGCCGCGCCAAGGCCTGATCGATCCGCGTGCGCGCCTGTTGCGCATTCTGCACCGTACCGGCACCGACACCGGCGAGGTGGTTGTAGCGGTTCAGTTCCTGCTGGGCGAAAGCCATCTCAGCCTTGGCCGACACCACGGAGGCCTGAGCCTGGGCGATCAGCGAAGTCTGGCGCTCCAGCGTCGCCTGGGCATTCTGTAGCTGCGCTCGCGCGACCAGCGTTTGCGCGTCCGCCGCTTCGGCTGCGGCACGCAGATCGCGGTCGTCGATCAGCGCCAGCAATTGCCCGGCCTTCACCTGCTGGTTGTCCTCGACCAGCACTTGCTTGATGAACCCGGCGACGCGCGGCACCACCAGCGTGTAATCCGCCGAGACAAAGGCATCGTTGGTGCTTTGCTCGGTCCGTTTACCAAACAGGCCAGGCAGCGCCAGGTACACCAGCACGCCGACAGCCAGCGCAGCGGCAACGGCCACCGCGAGTTTTTGCTTTGCTTGAGTCGTCATAAAAACCTTCTGTTTCAGTGCAGCGATCAAGTCGGCGCGCGCGGCGGATAGATCCGCGTCGGCAGCCAGAAAATCAGCAGAATCAGCGCCAGCGCGACGCCTGCCATGCAGATGTAAAGATCCGAGGACGTCAGCACCACCGCCTGTTCGTGCAGGCGATGGGCGAGCCCCGGATCGCGGTGATCGGCCAGCGGCGAATTGCCAAGGCTGTCGACCAACATGCTCGAATGAAAATGCAGGCGCGAAGTGGTCAGCGCCTCGATCACTCCGGTGGCAACTACCGCCGAGAGCCCTTTGACGGTGTTGAACCACGCCGAGGCGAACGGTCCGTCCAGCGGGGTGATGCTGCCAGTGGACAGCATCAGCAACGGCAGCACCGCCATCGGCTGGCCGAGAATCTGCAACCACTGCAGCACATAAAAATCATCGCGGATCCACGCCGAGGTCAGGTGCGACCCGCCCAGGCATGACAGCGCCAGCAGGCTCAAACCGATCCCCAGCACCCAGCGGCAGTCGACCCAGCGCAGGTTGCACAGCGCCGCCACCAGCGGCAGCGCGAGCAACTGCGGCAGGGCTGCGATCAGCATGATCGGCGCGGTCTGCACCGGGCGATAACCTTGCACCTGGGCCAGATAACTCGACGGAATCAGCACCACAGCAAGCAATACGACCAATACGCCGGCCAGCGTCATCAGGGCGAACGACAGGTTGCGAATGCCGAGCATCTGCAATTTGAAAAACGGAATCGGCTGCGACCACTCGTTGATCAGAAACGCCACCAGCAATAGCGAGCCGGCGCCGAGCAAGGCGCAGATCAGGTTCGATTCGAACCAGTCCAGGCGATTGCCTTGCAGCAGGCCGATGACCAGCATGCAGATCGCCGGAAACCCCAACAGCAAACCTTTCCAGTTGAAGGTCTTCAGGCGTTCGAGACGCAGCGGATCCTGCGGAATGCCATAGGCCACCGCCGCTATGGCGATCAGGCACGGCACGACGATTTGCCAGAACGTCCATTGCCAGCCGACGTATTCGGTCCACAAACCGGCCAGTGGCGTGCCCAGTCCCGGGCCGAAGGTCGCGGTCAGCGCATAACCGGCCAGTCCGTACAGCTTGATGTTCGCTGGCAGGAAACGCAGGGCGACGGTCATCAACATGGGCGGCAAGGCGCCGCCCGCCAGCCCCTGCACAGTGCGCATCAGCAGCAGGCTTTCGTAGTTAGGCGCGAACGGGCACAGCACACCGAGCAAGGTGAACAGGCTGATCGCGCACAAGGTGAAGCGCCGTAGCGAGAAGGTCACCGAGCACCACGGCGCGAACGCCATGGCCGCGACCGAGGTGGCGGTGTAACTGGCGACCAGCCAGGTGCCTTCGTCGTAACCGATGTGCAGCGCGCCGCGAATATCGGCGAGGGCGACCTTGGTCACCATCTCGTTGAGGCCCGACACCAGCACTGCCAGCAGCACGCCGACCAGGCCAATGATGATCCGCGCCCCGAACACCGGTGGCGCAGCCGCCGTCGCCGGATTGGCCGCAGCAATAGGTGCAGCAGCCGTCAGGGATGTCATGAATACACACTCCGGAGAGAAAAATACCGGAGCATTTTAGTGGGGCTTGGCAATGCCGAAAATTGACTTATTGGCAGGTTATAAGTGCATCAGACACAACAATGAGACTTGTAGGAGTGAGCCTGCTCGCGATAGCGGTGTGTCAGTTGATTCAGGTGTCGAATGACACACCGCTATCGCGAGCAGGCTCACTCCTACAGGGATTTGTGTCGGTTCCAGGTCTAGGGCTGTGCCGCCAGCCACGTTTCATCGCAGCAGGTTTTCAAGGTTTCGCGCAGCCAGCGGTGTGCCGGGTCCTTGTCGAAGCGCGGGTGCCAGGCCTGGGTCAGCATCAGCATCGGCAAGGGAATCGGCAGGTTGAACGAGCGCAGTTTCAGGCCCAGGCGACGGACACTCAGCAGGGCTTCCTTGGGCACCGGCAGGATCAGGTCGGAGTCCGGCAGGGCAAACATCGCCGCATGGAAACTCGGCGCAATCACCGCCACCCGCCGCTCCAGGCCCAGCGCATTCAGCGCCGTATCGATCGGGCCGCGGGCGATGCCCCGGCGCGACATGCTGATATGGGAAAACCCGGCGTAGCGCTCGGCGGTGATTTCGCCATCGAGCAGCGGATGGTCCTCGCGCACCAGACCGACAAAATGCGTCGAGAACAGGTTCTGCACTTTCACTTCAGGCGTGACCGGCCGGGTGTTGCTGACGCTCAGGTCGATGCGTCCTTCGCGCAGCGCCTCGTCGTCGCCGTCGCCTTCCGGGACGAAGCGCAGTTCGCAGTGCGGGGCGAGTTTGTCGAGGGTGTCGAACAACTTGCCGCCATAGACGCCGACGAAAAAGTCATTGGCGCGAATGCTGAAGCGCCGCCGCAGGGTGCCCAGTTCCACGCTATCGGCAGACCGGAACAGCAGCGCGGCCTGCTCGACCACGTCGCGCACCTGCTCGCGCAGCTCAAGAGCCTTGGGTGTCGGCACCAGACCGCGGCCGGCGCGCACCAAAATCGGATCGCCGATGGCTTCGCGGATACGCGTCAACGTGCGGCTCATCGCCGCCGGGCTGAGATTCATCCGCCGCGCCGCACCGACCACACTGCCCTCGTCGAGCAGAGCGTCGAGGGCGACGAGCAGGTTCATGTCCGGGAGTTGCATGCTGAGCACTCTTGGCTGATCGGGATTGATCTGGGCGCAATGCTAGCAAACATCCAGAAATGGCGGCGCTGGATAGGACGCCATCGCTGGCAAGCCAGCTCCCACAGTGCCTTGGGAGCTCACAATATTGCGACCATCACAAAACCTGTGGGAGCTGGCTTGCCAGCGATGAGGCCGGCGGTCACACCATAATCAGCGCTGCATACCCCAACGCTTGACCGTCACCCGCTCCAGCGAATCGAACACCAGATTCTCCACCAGCAATCCAATCAGGATCACCACGGCCAACCCGGCGAACACCTTGTCGGTGTACAGCTCGTTGCGGTTCTGGAAGATGTACCAGCCGAGCCCGCCCTTGCCGCTGGTGGCGCCGAACACCAGTTCTGCCGCGATCAGGGTGCGCCAGGCAAACGCCCAGCCAATCTTCAGCCCGGCCAGAATCGACGGCAGCGCCGCCGGGATCAAAATGAACAGGACCAGGCGCAAGCCCTTCAAACCGTAATTGCGCCCAGCCATACGCAGGGTTTCGGAGACACCCATGAAACCGGCATAGGTGTTCAGCGCCAACGCCCACAGCACCGAATGCACCAGCACGAAAATCAGGCTGTTCTGCCCCAGGCCAAACCACAGCAGCGCCAGCGGCAACAAGGCTATCGCCGGCAGCGGGTTGAGCATGGAAGTCATTGTGCTGAGCAGATCGCGGCCCAACTGCGTCGACACCGCCAGCGTGGTCAGGCCAAAGGCGAGGATGATACCGATCAGATAACCCTTGATCAGCACCACCAGGGAAATCCATACCTTGGCCAACAGCTCACCGCTGAGCAAGCCGTCGAACAGCGCATGGCTGGTCTGCAGAAAACTCGGCAGCATCAGGTCATTGTTCTGGACTCGCGCGACCACTTCCCACAGCAGCGCCAGCACGATCAGGATCAGGCTCTTGCGCAGCCAGCCCTGTTGCCACAGCCGCGTACCCAGCGCCAGCTCACGCTCGACCGGCACCGCCGTCAGCGGCTCGAGCTCGATTTCGAATTCTTCACGCACGGATGATGAATGGCTCATCGGGTAGTCCTCCTGGCCGCTCAATAGGCGATGCGAATGTCGTTGAAGTCATGATCACGTTCGGTGTCGGGCGACTGGCCTTCATCGAACAGCAGCCGGTGAATGCGCCGCGCCGACTCCTGAAACGCCACACCGCCAAGGCTATGCAGATCGTATTGATGGCTGTGCACTTCGGCGCGCACGCGCCCCGGATGGGGCGACAGCAACAGAATGCGATTGCCGACCACCAGCGCCTCTTCGATCGAGTGGGTGACGAACAGCAAGGTAAAACGCACCTCGTCCCAGAGCAGCAGCAGCTCCTCCTGCATCTTGCGCCGGGTCAGCGCATCCAGCGCAGCGAACGGCTCGTCCATCAGAAGGATTTTCGGTTGCATCGCCAGTGCCCGGGCAATCGCGACCCGCGCTTTCATGCCGCCGGACAGGGTGTGTGGATAGGCGTCGGCGAACGCCGCCAGCCCGACCTTTTCCAGATAGTGCAGCGCACGTTCTTCGGCGTGTTTTTTGTTCAACGTTCGCGAGGCCAGCAGCGGAAACATCACGTTCTGTTTGACGGTTTTCCAAGGTGGCAGTTGATCGAATTCCTGAAACACCACAATTCGGTCCGGCCCCGGCGCATCGACGCGCTGGCCTTGCAAACGGATCTCGCCTTCGGACGGCTGGATGAAACCGGCGACGGCTTTGAGCAAGGTCGACTTGCCGCAGCCGGACGGGCCGAGCAGCACGTAACGGTCGGCCGGGTCGATTTCGAAACTGACCTGATGGGTGGCGCGCACCACGCGTTGCGGCGTGCGGTATTCGAGGCTGACGCGATCGACCGCCAGCAGCGCTTCGCTGCGGACGACCGGGTTGCTGGCCGCGTGGCCTGGCAAGGGAGCGTTCATGGTCTTGGCAATCTCCGCGAATCAGAAAGGCGCATCGCCCTGGATGGTCGTCCGATACAGCTTGCGGCGCAGGTGCGCGGGGCAACCAGCGGCGAGGTGGATCAGCGAGCGGTTGTCCCAGAACACCAGGTCATGGGGTTGCCACTGATGGCGGTAGATGTTTTGCGGCAGCACGCTGTGGGCGTAGAGCTCACTCAGCAGTTGCTGACTTTCGTCTTGCGGCAGGCCGACGATGCGGGTGGTGAAGCCTTCGCTGACGAACAGGGCCTTGCGGCCGTTTTCAGGGTGTGTGCGCACCACCGGATGCACCACTTCGGCGACTTGCGCCAGTTGTTCCGGGGTCAGGGTCGGGCGCCAGTTGCCCTCGAACCTGGTTTCGCTGTAGCGCGCGGTGTACGAGTGCGCAGCGAAGCGGCCTTCGACAGCCTTGCGCAGCGCGGCGGGCAGGTTGTCCCAGGCTTTGTGCATGTCGGCAAACAGCGTGTCGCCGCCCTCCTCCGGCAACTCCTGGGCGTGAAGCATCGAACCGAGGCTCGGCAGCTCTTTATAGGAGAGATCGGAATGCCAGAACTTACCGGCGTCACCGAGGCCGATGTTCTGGCCGTTTTCGATGATATTGGAAACAATGAGGATTTCCGGATGATTGGCCAGCAGGAACTGCTTGAGCACGTGAATCTGCAGCACACCGAAGCGGCGGCTGAAATCGATCTGCTGTTGCGGGGTGATCCGTTGGTCGCGAAACACCACGACATGGTGATCGAGGTGCGCGCGATGAATGCGCGCGAAATCCTGGTCATTGACCGGTCGGCTCAGGTCGAGTCCGATAATTTCGGCACCGACGGCACCGACGGCACCGCTGAACGGGCGAACTTCGAAAGTTTGCGGCGCGGCGGTCGCGGCGCTCAGGGTGGCAGTAGCTGTGGACATCTTTCCATCTCCCACGCACGGCGCGCTCACGGGCGCGCTCGTCGATCAGACACTCACGCTGGATTGCGTGTTGGTTCAGGTCGTGCGGCGCGCCGATTGGTCGGCAGGTACGCAGGGGGACGACTTTATAGGTATAAGAATTGGAACTTAAATACCGTTAGAGAATAACGATATGGCGGTTGGTACGGGTTGGGTGACGATTTGTGTCACTTACAAGCACGAAGTGGCGATTTTGCTGACGCCATCGCTGGCAAGCCAGCTCCCACAGTTTTTTGTGTCGGATACATAATCAAGTTCCAACCAAGAACCTTGTGGGAGCTGGCTTGCCAGCGATGAGGCCAGTGAGGCCACTGAAAATCAGCGTTCGTGCAACGCCTCGGCCCGCGCGCGAATGATCGGTTTGAGCAGGTAGCTCAACACTGACTTCTTGCCGGTGATGATATCCACCGAAGCGACCATCCCCGGAATGATCAGCAGCGGCTTTTCATCCGTGCCCAGATGGCTGCGCTCGGTGCGCACCTTGATCATGTAGTAGGTGGTTTTCTTGTCTTCATCGGTGATCGTGTCGGCGCCGATCTGCTCGAGCTGCGCCTTGAGCCCGCCATAAATGGTGTAGTCGTACGCAGTGAATTTGACGATCGCTTCCTGCCCCGGATGCAGGAAAGCGATGTCCTGTGGACGAATTTTCGCTTCGACCAGCAGGGTGTCATCGAGCGGCACGATTTCGACCATGTCGCTGCCTGGCTGGATGACGCCGCCGATGGTGTTGACCAGCAACTTGTTGACGATACCCCGCACAGGTGAGGTAACCAGCGTACGGCTGACGCGGTCTTCAAGGGCCTTGCCGGTGGCCTGGGCCTTGTTCAGATCGGTGCGCGCTTCGTTGAGCTGAGTCAGCGCTTCGCTGCGGAATTTGCCACGGGTCTCGTCGATCTTGCGCTGCACTTCCTTGATCGCCGATTCGGCACGCGGGATGGCCAGGGTGGTTGCGTCGAGCTGACCACGGGTTTCGACTTCCGCGCGCTTGAGCCGCAGCACTTCCACCGGCGACACCGCGCCCTGCGCCACCAGCGGCTCGGACATGTTGATTTCCTGGCGTTGCAGGCCCAGTTGTTGGCGGTACTGCGCCTGCTTGGAGCTGAACTCGCGCAGCTCTTGCTGGCGCTGAATCAACTGCTCCTGCAAGCCGCCGATCTCGTCGTGCAATTGCTGACGACGGCTGATGTACAGCGACTCTTCGCTTTTAGCCTGGCCCGGTACAGCTTTGAGCACGTCCTCGGGGAAATTCAGCGGACGATCATCGACTTCCGCGCTCAGGCGCTCGACGCGCAACAACATCGACAGGCGATCGGCCTCGGTTTCGCCCACGTTGGAGGCAAAACGCGTGTCGTCGAGACGAATCAGCGGCGCGCCGGCTTCGACGATCTGGCCTTCCTTGACGAATAGTTCCGAGACGATGCCGCCCTCCAGGTTCTGGATTTTCTGAATCTTCGACGACGGAATCGCCTTGCCGTCGCCTTTGGTCACTTCGTCGATCACGGCGAAGTTGGCCCAGAGCATGAGGAACACGAAGAAGCCGATGATCGCCCAGATGGTCAGGCGCACGACGCGCGGGGCGTCTTCGATCAGCGCCTTGTTGACCTCCGGCAGCGGCTGGCCCTGCAGCGAAGCAGAGCCCTTGAAGTAGCGACGGATCGATTCCTTGACACCGGACTTAAGCAACACTGATCTGCCCCTTTTTCAACGCTTCCATCACCGCGGCTTTCGGGCCGTCGGCAAGAATCTGCCCGCGATCGACCACCAGCAGGCGATCGACCAGCGACAACAGCGAGGCCCGGTGCGTCACCAGCACCACGGTCTTGTTTTCGATCACCGCCGCGAGGCGTTGCTTGAGGCGTTCTTCGCCGGTGTTGTCCATGGCGCTGGTCGGCTCGTCCATCAGCAGAATCGGCGGATTGAGCAGCAGCGCCCGAGCCAGGGCAACGTTCTGCCGCTGGCCACCGGAGAGGTTCTGCCCACGCTCGCCGACTTGCAGCTCATAACCCTGCGGATGCAGTCGGGCAAATTCGTGAACGCCGGCCAGTTCCGCTGCCTGCAAAACCAGTTCGTCTTCAACATAACGCGCCCCGGAAACCAGGTTGTCGCGCAAGGTGCCGGCCAGCAGTTGGATGTCTTGTGGGACGTAGCCGATGTTGTAGCGCAGTTCGCTGACGTCGATCTGGCGGATGTCCACGCCATCGACCAGCAGCGCGCCGTCGTCCGGTTGATAGAGGCCGACCAGCAGTTTCGCCAGCGAGCTCTTGCCCGAGCCGCTGCGGCCGATGATGCCGATCTTCTCGCCCGGACGGATCACCAGGTTGATGTTTTTCAGCGCCGGGTTCTGTTGTTCCGGGTAGGTGAAGCTCAGCTGGCGGCACTCGATGGCACCTTGCAGCACCTTGCGGCTCAGCGGGCGTTCTTCGAAATTGCGTTCCTGCGGCAGCTCCATCATCTGGTCGACCGAAGTCATGGTCACCCGTGCCTGCTGATAGCGCGTGAGCAGACCGGACAGCGAGGCCAGCGGGCTGAGGGCGCGACCGCTGAGCATGTAGCAGGCAATCAGCCCGCCCATGCTCAGATTGCCGGCGATGATCTGGTAGACGCCGAAGACGATCATGATCACCCCGGCCAGTTGCTGGATCAGCAGGGTGATGTTCATCGCCAGACCGGAAAGCATTTTCACCCGCAGCTCGAGGCGGCTGAGGGTGCCGATGGTCTGCTCCCACTGATACTGACGCTCGCTTTCGGCGTTGTTGACCTTGACCGCGTCGAGGCCGGCGAGGGTTTCGATCAGGCTCGACTGGCGCTCGGCACCGAGGGCCATGGTGCGCTCCATGGTCGCGACCAGTGGCTTCTGCAACGCGTAGCCAATCAGCAAGGCGATCGGGAAGGCCAGCACCGGAATCCACACCAGATGCCCGCCAAGAATGGCGATCACGATGAAAATCAGAATGGTAAACGGCAGGTCGATCAGGCTGGTCAGGGTCAACGAGGCGAGGAAGTCGCGCAGGCTCTGGAACTCATGGATGTTCTGGGCGAAGCTGCCGACCCGCGCCGGGCGGTATTTCATCGCCATGCCGACGATGCGTTCGAACAGCGTCGCCGAGATGATCAGGTCGGTTTTCTTCCCGGCCAGGTCCAGGCACAGACTGCGCAGGCTTTTCAGGATCAGGTCGAAGATGTACGCGCCGGTAATCCCCAGCGCCAGCACCCACAGGGTCGCTTCAGCCTGGTTCGGCACCACACGGTCATACACGTTCATCACGAACAGCGGCGCGGCCATGGCGATGATGTTGATCAGGAAACTCGCGGCGATCGCATCGGCGTAGAGCCAGCGCGAGCGTTTGAGGGTGTCGCGAAACCACGAGCGCGCACGCGGAATCAGCGTGCCGTGGTTGACGTCGAATTTATGTTGCGGCTGAGCGAAGAAGACTTTGCCGGTGTAGTCGTCAGCGAGCAGTTCGCGGCTGACGGTCGACTCGCCGCCATCGCTTTCGCTGAGCAGCACCCGCGCGTCGTTATCGCCCTGCCAGCCGAGCAGCACGGCACTGCGGCCGTCCTTGAGCAGCAGCAAGGCCGGCATGGCGATCGCCGGAATTTCTTCGAGTTTGCGCTGCAGCACTCGCCCTTGCAGGCCGGCGCGAGCCGCCGCACGCGGCAGCAACTCGACACTCAGACGTTGTTTGGGCAGCGGCAGGCCGGTGGTCAGCATCGCTGCGCTGGCCGGCTTCTGGTGCAGCATGCAAAGGGCGAGCAGACCGTCCAGTAACGGATCGTCATGCAACGCGCGTGGATCATGGCTGAGTTGAACTCGACTGACTTCTGATTCCACGCTCGACACTCTTTGACAGTTGAAAGGGATAACTCAATTCATCCCAGGCAGCTGGACCTTGGGCTTCACATCGTTCTGCACAACGGATGCCAACGGCGCGACCACTCCCTGGCTTTTGAGCAATTGGCCCATGGTCGCCTTGATTCGGTACTGAGTAAATAACTGAATGTTCTTGATTTCCGCCAGACGGCGCGACGCGGTGAACAGTTCGTTTTCGCTGTCGAGCAAGTCCAGCAGGGTGCGTTCGCCAAGGCTGAATTGACGCTGGTAGGCGGTGCGCACCGAAGTGCTGTGATCGACGTATTGCTGGGCGATCGGCACCTGCGCATTGGCGTTGTTGAGGGCGTTCCAGGCCAGGCCAAGCTCCTCGTTCAACTGGCGCAGGGCGTTGTTGCGGATGTCCAGCGCCTGATTGGCCAGGTACGACTTGGACTCCAGATCAGCCTTGTTGCTGCCACCGGAATACAGGTTGAAGCGCATGCGCAGCATCGCCTGCCATTCATTGTTGTGGCCGTTCTGGCCGTCGAGGTCGTTGTCGGCGGTGCGGCCCAGCTCGGCATCGAAACGTGGGTAGAAGGTCGACTTGGCGGTGGCGTACTGCTTCTCGGCAGCGGCGATATCCGACTCGGCCGAACGCAGGATCGGGCTGTTTTCCAGCATCTGCGCGCGGGCCTCGTTGAGGTTGGCCGGCATCATTGCCATGAACGGCGCCGGGCGCTCCAGTTGATCGGGCATCTGGCCGACGGCGCTGAGGAAATTGGTTTCCGAGTCGGCGAGGTTGGTCTGCTCGGTGATCAGGTTGTTGCGGGCCTGGGCCATCCGCGCTTCGGCCTGATCGAGGTCGGCGCCACTGCCTACGCCGCGCTGAGTGCGCAACTGGATCTGGTCGTAGATGCGCTGGTGACTCTTGAGATTTTCCTCGGCCAGACGCACGAATTCGCGGCGGGTCAGCACATCCAGATAAACCTGAGCGACAGTCAGCGCGGTACGTTCGGAAGTGCCGAGCAGCGAGTAGGCACGCGAGCTGACGTTGGCTTGTTGACGCGCAACTTCGTTGGAGGTGGCAAAACCGTCAAAAACCATTTGCGAGAGACGTAAACTTGACTCGCTGCGATTCAACGTCTCCCAGTGATTGCCGCCGCCGTTGGCGCGAGTGGTCACGCTGTCGGTGCCTTCGCGGCCGTAACCGCCCAGTAGATCGACCTTGGGCAGGTAGCCGCCCTTCGCCGCCTTCAACTGATAATCCGCTGCCAATCGACCGTTGACTCCCGCCTGGATCTCCGGATGGACATCCAGTGCCTGTTGCATGGCTTCTGGTAAGGATTGTGCTTGTACGAATGAAGCGGCGAGAGCGAAGGGTACGGCAAGGAGCAAAAGCGAACGCATGGTTGGAATTTTCCCAGAACTTCTTGTCTTGAATCACAGCAAAAACGCGGCGCTGCGTCGGATGATGGCAACCCGAAAGACCGTATGTCGGAAAGTTCAAAAGAGGAACTGGATGACAGGCTGAAGGACAGGTCGCCGCGGAAATATCAATGTGACATTAGTGGGGCGATTGTTTAGGATGGCACCCATAAGGTCAATAGTTTGGCATAAAGTTAATTGCGAAAATTTATAGCCAATTTATTGACGAAATACAGCGTCAACAAGTTATCCATTTTCTAGAAACACGTCCAGACTGAAGTGGCGCCGACGCCCGTCAGGTCCATGGAAGTCAACTGAACGCGACACCCCGGAGAGTCTTCAATGAGCAGTGTTGTTGCCATCGTCAAAAGCATTGTCGGTCAGGTTTTCGTGGTGTCCCCAGAGGGCGTGCGACGCGTACTCGTTGAAGGCGATCGCCTTTATGTTGGCGATCAGATCGACACCGGCCTGTCCGGCGCCGTGTCGCTGGAAATGGCCGATGGCCGCACCCTCGATCTGGGTCGCGATACGCAGTGGAGCGCCAGCGCGCCCGATTCCAGCACCGACCTGGCTGAAGCCACCGCGCAAGCTGCGCCTTCTGTAGAAGAGCTGCAGCAAGCCATCGCCGCCGGCGTCGACCCGACCACCGCCCTTGAATCCACCGCTGCGGGCCCAAGCGCCGCGGGTACCGGTGGTGCCGCCGGTGGCGGCCACAGTTTTGTCATGCTCGACGCGACCGCGGGCCGGGTCGACCCGACCATTGGTTTCCCGACTGCCGGGATCAACGCTGCCGGGCAAGTCGCCCAGGACACCACCGGTGGCCTGACAAGCGACACCACCACCAACGCCCTGCGCGCCTCGACCCTGAGCCTGACTGCCACGCCGACCATTACCGAAGCCGGCGGCGTGCTGGTGTACACTGCGACCCTGACCCAGGCACCACTGACTGACCTGACCATCACCCTGTCCAACGGCGCGGTGATCGTGATTCCGGCCGGTTCCACCACCGGCACTGTCAACGTGCCGCTGGCGCCGAATGACACGGTGTACAACGACCCGACGCAAATCGACGTGACCGTCACCGGGACCACCGGCGGCAACGGCATCACCGTGACCCCGCCGACTACTCCGGCGACTACCCAGGTCACCGATACCGTCGACACCACCACCGTCACCCTGACGACGGCCCCGAACGTTACTGAAGGCGGGCAGATTACCTACACCGCGACGCTGACCAATCCAGCCCAGACCCCGGTGACCGTCACTCTGTCCAACGGTTCGACCATCACCATCGGCGCGGGCCAGACCACTGGCAGCGTCAACGTGCCGACCCCGACAAACGACGTTTATAACAATGGCAGCACCGTCAGCACCACGATCACTGGCGCTACCGGTGGCAACTTTGAAAATCTGGTGCCGAATCCGACGCCAGCGGTGACAACCATTACCGATTCGGTCGACAACACCGGCCTGACCCTGACCGCGACCAACAACGTCGTTGAAGGTGGTCAGATCACCTATACCGCGACACTGACCAACCCGGCGCAAACCCCGGTCACCGTCACCCTGTCGAACGGCTCGACCATCACCATCGGCGCGGGCCAGACCACTGGCAGCGTC
>NZ_JBUDGD010000005.1:0-154764 GCF_055484735.1 Pseudomonas sp. 15C
TGCGGATCACAGGCCTGCCGTGGCCGCACCAGCTCGACCTGATGCCCGCGGGCGCGCAAGCCCTCGCACAAGCGGCCAAGGGTATTGGCCACGCCGTTGGAACTTCGGCGGTCACGGCCATGCGTTCATCGTCAGCGCCGAGGGCAAGATCCTCATCCACCCGGACAACAAACTGGTGCTCAAGACCCTCGCCGAGGCCTATCCAAATGGCGCGCCGAAGGTCAGCCCGGGCCTGAAAGAAGTCGAATTCGACGGCAAGACCCAGTTGATCTCGTTCACCCGCGTCAATGGCGTGCCGTCGGCTGACTGGTATGTGGCGCTGGTGCTCGACAAAGACACCGCGTTCGCCATGCTCAGCGAATTCCGCACCTCAGCGTTGATCGCCATGACCATTGCCGTGGTCATCATTCTGGCGTTGCTGGGCATGCTGATTCGCGTGCTGATGCAACCGCTGCTGACCATGGGCCGCGCCATGCACGATATTGCTGAAGGTGAAGGCGACCTGACCAAGCGTCTGGTGATTCACGGCAACGATGAGTTCGGCGCGCTGGGCACCTCGTTCAACCGCTTCGTCGAGCGTATTCACACCTCGATCCGCGAAGTGTCCTCGGCCACCGGCCAGGTCAACGAAGTCGCCCTGCGCGTGGTCGCCGCGTCGAATTCGTCGATGTACAACTCCGATCAGCAAGCCACCCGCACCAACAGCGTTGCCGCCGCGATCAACCAGCTCGGCGCCGCCGCCCAGGAAATCGCCCAGAACGCGGCCCTCGCCTCGCAGCACTCCAGCGATGCGCGCGGCCTCGCCGTCGAAGGTCAGCAAGTGGTGGATAAAACCATCCACGCCATGCAGCAGCTGTCGGCGAAGATCAGCGATTCGTGCGGCAACATCGAAACGCTTAACAGCAACACGGTGAACATCGGCCAGATTCTCGAAGTGATCACCAGTATTTCCCAGCAAACCAACCTGCTCGCCCTCAACGCGGCAATCGAAGCGGCGCGCGCCGGTGAAGCCGGTCGTGGTTTCGCCGTGGTCGCCGACGAAGTGCGCAACCTCGCCCACCGCACTCAGGATTCGGCGCAGCAAGTGCAGAAGATGATCGAAGAACTGCAAGTCGGCGCGCGTCAGGCGGTGAGCATCATGACCGAGAGCCAGCGCGAGAGCGAAAGCAGCGTCGGCATCGCCAACCAGGCCGGCGAACGCCTCGACAGCGTGACCCAGCGTATCGGCGAAATCGACGGCATGAACCAGTCGGTGGCCACCGCGACCGAAGAGCAGACCGCCGTGGTCGAGTCGATCAACGTGGATATCAACGAGATCAACACGCTGAATCAGGAAGGGGTGGAAAACCTGCAGGCGACCTTGCGCGCGTGTTCGGACCTGGAGCAGCAGGCGGCGCGCCTCAAACAATTGGTGGGTAGTTTCAGGATCTGAAGATCGAGAGCATACCCCTCACCCCAACCCTCTCCCCCAAGGGGGCGAGGGGGAAAGGGAGCAGATCTTCATGCTGTTCAAAACCTGAGTTCGACTCGAAGTTTGCAGGTCGATGTATCAAGTCCAGACAACTCGGTCAGTCCCCTCTCCCTCCGGGAGAGGGTTAGGGTGAGGGAAAGCCTTTAAAACCGCGACCCAGGCTCAGAAAGAAACACCAACTCCTCAGCCGTAGACTCCCGCCCCAACACCGCATTGCGATGCGGAAACCGGCCAAACCGGGCGATCACCTTGCGATGCCGCTCGGCATAATCCAGATTGTCGGCGAACACCGTCCGCTCATCCTCCGGCTGTTCCGCCACCAGCTCGATGAATCGCGACACCGCTTCGTTCTGCACTGCGAGGTTTTCGCAGTGTTCGAATACCAGATAGATGAACACACGCTGGATCGGTTTCAACTGCCGGTCGAAATCCGCCGCAATGCCTTGGGCGACGAGTTTCTGCGCGCGTAAATCACCGGAGTAGGCTTTGGGGGTGTTGCGATGGATCATGCGCGGCAGTTGATCGAGTAAAAGCACAACCGCCAGCCAACCTTCGGGACATTGCGTCCACTCGGTCAATTCGCCGGCCAGGGCCTGATCGACAAAGACCCCGAAACGCGTCTGCGCTTCGAGGTCCTGGCTGGCTCGCTTGCCGAACCACAACTTGCCCTTGTCAGCCGCCACTGCGTCCGGTGATTCGGCGTGTCCGAACCACCAGTCAAGCAACGGCTGCCAGGGCGCAGTCACGGTTATTCCTTGTGGTAAGCCGTGGCGCGCGCGACTTCTTCTTTCGAGCCGAGGAATACCGCTACACGCTGGTGCAGGCCTTCAGGCTGAATGTCGAGGATGCGCTGGTGACCATCGGTGGACGCGCCGCCCGCTTGTTCGACGAGGAACGACATCGGGTTGGCTTCGTACATCAGGCGCAGCTTACCCGGCTTGGACGGCTCACGGCTGTCGCGCGGGTACATGAACAGACCGCCACGGGTGAGGATGCGGTGCACGTCAGCAACCATCGCTGCGACCCAACGCATGTTGTAGTTCTTTTTCAGCGGACCTTCTTCACCGGCCAGCAACTCGCCGACGTAGCGCTGTACCGGGGCTTCCCAGTGACGCTGGTTGGACATGTTGATGGCGAATTCCTGAGTGGTTTCAGGAATGGTGATGTCTTCGTGGGTCAGTACGAAGCTGCCCATTTCGCGGTCGAGGGTGAAACCTTTGACGCCGTCGCCCAGGGTCAGCACCAGCATGGTCTGCGGACCGTAGATCGCGTAACCGGCGGCCACTTGTTGAGTGCCAGGTTGCAGGAAGGCCTTTTCGTTCAGCGGCTCGTTCTGGCTGAGGTATTCGTTCGGGCAACGCAGTACCGAAAAAATGGTGCCGACCGGAGCGTTGATGTCGATGTTCGACGAACCGTCCAGTGGGTCGAATACCAGCAGGTAGGCGCCTTTCGGGTATTTACCTGGAATCTGGTAGGCATTGTCCATTTCTTCGGATGCCATGCCAGCCAGGTGACCGCCCCATTCGTTGGCTTCGAGCAGGATCTCGTTCGACAGCACGTCGAGCTTCTTCTGCACTTCGCCCTGGACGTTTTCAGTGCCCATGCTGCCCAGAACACCACCGAGGGCGCCTTTGGACACGGCGTGGCTGATTTCCTTGCAGGCACGCGCCACCACTTCGATCAAAAAGCGCAGATCGGCAGGAGTGTTGTTGCTGCGGGTCTGCTCAATCAAATAGCGACTCAAGGTAACGCGGGACATGGACGGCTCCGGTGGAATGGGGGGCTAAAAACCCGCGCAGTTTACAGGGAGTCTGAAAACCTAGCGAGCGAAGACGCCCGCTAACGTGCGTCGGGCGTATTTGCCTGCATCAGACGTGATTG
The DNA here is from genome assembly GCF_055484735.1 of Pseudomonas sp. 15C. Lineage (NCBI taxonomy): Bacteria > Pseudomonadati > Pseudomonadota > Gammaproteobacteria > Pseudomonadales > Pseudomonadaceae > Pseudomonas > Pseudomonas sp. 15C. The sequence goes on from NZ_JBUDGD010000005.1 coordinate 3,353, forward strand.
TCGGTGGAGAGTTCAGGTGGTGGATTTCAGCGTAGACCGGTTCGGGACTATTGGTGCCTGGCTGATGCGGCAGTTTGAAGATTTTTGTAGGCTGGAAGACCGCTATCGCGAGCAGGCTCACTCCTACAAGAACCGCATTCCACATGAAGAAATGCGGTCACTTGTGGGAGCGAGCCTGCTCGCGAATGGTGCGCAGCGCCAGCCCTTCTCAGGTGTTGGCGGGCGGCTTGCGCAACAGGCTGAACGCCATCGCACCCAGAAACACCACGCTCAACAGCAATACCGCCCACAGTCCGATCTTCTTCCAGTTGGTCCCGGCCACCGCCGCCGTGGTCGCCGTCGAGGTCTGCGTCACCACGGTTTCGCTCTGCACAGAGGCCTTGCCCAGCGTCGCCAGCATCTGCGGTTTGAAATCCGGAATCAGCGTGGTCAACGGCAGGTTCGCCGTTTTCACCGTGGCATTGCCCAAGGCGAGACTGTACGGCCCATCGCCCCGGGCGAGGAAAATCACCTGCGTGGCGCGCACTGCGTATTTCAGATCCGGCGCCTGCTCACCCAGCCCGCCGCCGCGCTCATCCACGGTCAGCTTCAATTGCTGCACGGTCTGCCCGGCGAGAGGGATTTCGTTCTGCACCACGTCCTGATTGTTCTGGGTCAGGCGATACAACAAGCCACTGCTCAGCATCTGCCACGGCAAACTGCTCTCGCGGCGGCCAGCCAACGTGACCGGCGCCAGACTGTTCGGCTGCTTCAGTTCGACCTGGACGCGCTCGACATTCAGCCCCATCGGCAACTGCCAGGTGTATTCCCCGGCCTTGGTGCTGCTGCCGGCCACGGTTTGCGACCAGACCAACGGCAGCGGTAAATGACGCGGGTCGCTGCTTTTCAGTTGCGCCGAAGTAAGGATTGGCGCTGAACCCGGCGACTCCCAGAGCAGGCGCACATACCGCGCGGTCAGCCCCGGCAGGGTCACTTCGTGCTGTTCGATGCGCTCATCGGAGAACGTCAGCCGAGCAACCTGGCCTTCGCCCCATGCCTGCCAATGTTGCAGGTCGTCGCTGGCTTCGATGCTGAAACGCTGGAAGCCGTCGCGCTCGCTGGTCCAGTCGAGGACCAGTTGCTGCAAGGGTGCCTTGATCGCGCTGGCATCGAGCAGCCAGCCACGCAGCACTTCTTCCCCGGCTTCCAGCTGACTGGACGGCTGCACTTCGACCAGCGTGCCGCTGGTGGTCGATTGCACGCGCACGTTTGGTGCGCGCTCGCCGGCATCTGCGGCGTTGTACAGCGGGAACCATTTGACGTCGTGTAACTGACCGTCATCGCGGGTCTGCGCGGATTCGCGGGCCAGCGCGTAAGCCTGCGGTTCACCGGCGGCGTTGAACACGCGCAAGTCGCCGAGGTCAGTCTGGCGTGCCTGCAGTTGCACGCTAAGCGGCAATTCGAGGCGATACCACGGGCCGTTGCCGCTGACCGACAGCGGCACCTGCGTGGCGAAGTCCGCAGGTTTTTCCTGGGCGCCGACAGCCATCACCACGCCCAACGCCAACCAACCCAGATTCAGCATGCGACTCAAGAGACAACTCCTTCGGTTTCCGTGGCGGGCTTGTCCGCCGCCGGTTCGGCTTCAACGCGCTTGGGCGGCAACGGGGCAAAATAGCCCACCACCAGCAGCAACACGCCGACGCCGATAAACGAGACGATCCGGGCGAGGCCGCCACGGTTGCTCAGTTCGACAAAAATCAGTTTTGCCACCACCAGCGCAATCAGCGCCGCGCCGATCAGCCACACTTCGCGCCGATGGCGCAGATGACCGCCGATCATCAGCCCCAGCGCCATCAGCGTCCAGACGATCGACAAGCCGGCCTGCACCAGCATCGAGGCGAGCAGCGTGTCCAGTTCGAAGGGGATGCCGGCCCAATGATGCGCGGCGCGGGTCACCAGCGCCGTGCAGAAGGCAAACAGCGAAACCCCGGCGATCAGTTGTGTGGCGGTGTCGGCGTAGTCCCGGCGTATCGACAGTTGTGCCACCGCACTGCGCGACCACACATAAACGCCGAACAAGGCAAACAGCAGCCCCAGCTCCAGAGGGTTGAGCAGCGGCACATAAGGCAGCGGTTCGGCGTTGCCATCGCTGACAGCGTTGGCCAGCCAGAACCACGCCAACATCAACACCGCCAGCGGCGCAGCGGCATACAAACGGTACTCGCGGGCAAACGCCGATACCGGCCACGGCCAGGCGCGCGGTGCCGCTGCAAGCAACAGATAGATACTCGGCAGAATCGCCCAACCCAGCCAGCGCCAGGCGTTGTACTGCTCGGACAACAGCAGCAGACCGTAGCGTAACTCCAGCGCCAGCACGCCGATCAGCAGCCAGCAGCCGAGTACATGCGCGGAACTTAAAGCGCGTGCCGGCAGCATCGGCGCGAGGCGGCGCAGGCTGAAGAAATGCGCGGCAAATACTAGCGTCCAGGCCAGCCAGCCGAAGTCGGCTGCCGGGTGATAACGCGACTGCCACGCGCCGAGCAATACCAGCGCTGCCACCGGAATCAGCAAGGTGCAAAGCAAGCCCAGCGCCGGCCATTTCAGCCGCAGTGACGCCAGCGTCCACAGCGCCACGCTGAGCGCCGCGACCAACAGCAATAGCGTCGCTTGCAGATTGGCCGGGGCAAAGCGCAATACCTCACTGACCCACGCCAACGCCCACCAAGCGGTGCCCCACACCAGCAACACTTCAGACAAGCGCTGCAAACTCAGCGCATCAAAGGCCGAAGCATGGTTGCCCAGTTGCAAGCGCCACGCACCGATCATCGCCGCCAACCCCAGCACCAGCGGCGTCCAGAAGCCACCATGGGCCAGCGGTTTCAAGCCTTCGCTGGACAGCGGCCCCAGCAACTCCGGGCCGGCCAACAAAAATGCTGCGCCGCCGATCACCTGCAACAGCAGACCGAATACGAAACTGACGCGCTGCTGCAGATACAGGCTCAGCCAGATGATCAGCAAACCACTGGCCGCCCACACCGCACTTGCGGTCTGCCATGGCAGGACAAACAGAACCGCCAGATTGATCAACACCAGGCCGGCCAACAGCACCACGGACAGACCGCGCAGCAGACGCACGTCGCTGCGCACCATGTCATCGCGTGCCGCCAGCAACATGCCGGCAATCAATGCCAGACCGATCAGCGATGCGCTGAGCAAACCACTCCAGCCCGCGCTGAACACTGCTGACGAATCCTCGCCCGCGCCTTGCAGGCGTAACAGGAACAACGCGCCACCGAGCAATTGCACCGCAAACGCACTGAACAGGAACGTGCGCGATTGTATGCGCAGACCGACCCACAACGTCGCCAGACCGGCCAGCGCCCAACTGATCGCCGTGCCCTGGATGAAAAAGAACAACGGGGCCAGCAGATACAGGCACGTCAGGCCCAGACTCGCCAGCACTGGCAACGCCTGGCGCTCCCACGGCGCGGTCTGCTCCGCTGCCGCTTTGCGCAATTGATAGAAGCTGAACAGCAGCGCACCGCCAAGCATCAACGCGCCCAGTGGCGCACCGTCGAGCAAACTGTTTTCGCCAATGCGCAATTCACTGAGGAAGGCCAACGCCGAGCCCAATTGCAGCAACAGTGCAAAGGCCCGCGCGAACGGTCGCTGCTGGCGCAGGCCAAGCCAGAAAATCCCCGCCCCTTCCACGGCCCATGCCGCTGACGTCCAGCGCGCATCGAGCCCCAACGGAATCGCCAGACTGGCAAAAATCACCCCGAGCGCCAGACAGGTTTCGCCCAGCAACACTGCGCGCCCACCTATCAATACCCTGGCCAGCGCCATATAGAGCAGGCCCAACGCCAAGGCACTGAACGCCGCCGCAAATTCCAGGTGCTGGACGATGGCGAACTGCAAACCGAAACCAATGATCGGCGGGCCGAACAACATCGTGCCGTCGACGTAATCGCCCTTGCGCACCGACCAGTGCAACAGCGCCTCGCGATCGGCGTCCCCCGGGGCATCGGCCAGATCGAGAAGCTTGCGTCGGGCAAACAGCAAACCGATGGTCAGGTACATCAGGAAAAACAGGATCAGGAACGGCTCGGTGCTCCACAACAGCTCCGGACCATAGGAACGCAGCCCCCAGGCGAACCCGATGCCAAAGGTGCCAACGAAGCCGATCAGATTGAGCAGGCGCCAGGCCTTGAACCAGGCAATCGCCAGAATGCCGGCGTTGAGCAGGGCGAAATAACTGAACAGCGCGACGTGATTGCCTTCCCCCGTTGAGGTCAGGATCGGCGCAGCAAAACCGCCCAAGGCTGCCGCAGCGGCCAGCCCCAGCGCATCCTGGGTGATTGCCAGAATGGCCGAGAACACCGTCACCGCCACCAGCAGGCCCAGCGCGGCGGAAGGATCGAGCAGCGGATGCAAGCGCATCGCCGCGAACACCGTCAGGTACAGCACCGCGATCCCGGTACCCTGCAGCATCAACGCATAGTGTGTGTTGCGCCGGCGCAGCCACCAGCCCAGGGCAAGCAGGCCCAACGCGGCAGCCGCAACCCCGGCGTAACGCAACTCGATCGGCACCACCATGCCTTCGGTGGCGTAACGCAGCAAAAACGCCAGACCGAAAAACAAAAGCACCACGCCGACGCGCAGCACTGTGTTGCCACCGAACAGCCAGTTGCGTGCCGCACTGATGCCACGCTCGATCAGGTTCGGCCCACGGGGTTCGGCAGGTATGTGCGGTTCACGAGGGGCCGGTTCGGCGCGCCAGACATCGTCCGGCAGCGGCTGGCTGGTTTCACGGTTGGCGGCAGTGATCGGCTCGAGTTCGGGCGGCAGCTCCCAGATAAGTTCAGGCGCCGCGGCTTGTTCGAAGACTTCGACAGACTCGGCGACAGGCTCAGCGACGGGCGCAGGAGACGGCGGTGGCGCAGCATGAAGCGGCGCGCCTTCGAGCAGAAACAGCCGCTGCTCGACGCCTTGCAAGGCGACTTTCGCTTGCTCGAGTTGCTGCTGTTGCGCAGCCGTCAGCTTACCGAGCCGCGCGATGCGCATCGTCTGCGCAATCGCCAGCCCGAGCAGCGCGCCCAACAGCGCAGCGCTGAACGACTCGTCGAGCAGTCCACCGAGCATCAGCCCGATCAACATGAACATCCATTGCATGGTCGATATCCCTAAGCAGCCCCGGGGCGGGGCGAGTCCGGCGATGGCTTCAGTCTAGGCACAAACCCCGTGGGAGCGAGCTCGCTCGCGAAAGCGCTTTGTCAGTCAACATTTCTGTTTAATGTGACAACGCTATCGCGAGCAGGCTCGCCCCCACAGGGCATGGGTGGTGACTGATGCATCCGGTAACCGGCGCTCAGTATATCGATCCGGCCCAACAAACGTTGGGCCTTGCGCAGATTTGTTGCGGAAAGTTACTCCAGCGCTTTCCAGATATCGGTGGCGTACTCGCGAATGGTCCGGTCAGACGAGAACCAGCCCATGCGCGCCGTGTTCAGCACTGCCGAACGCCACCAGTTATTGGAATCGTGCCAGTGCGCTTCCACGCGCTTCTGCGCTTCCCAGTACGAATCGAAATCGGCGCAGACCAGGAAACGGTCGTAGTCGATCAACGAATCGATCAGCCCGGTGTAACGCGAGGTGTCGTCGGGCGAGAACACACCGCTGCGGATCGCTTGCAGCACATCGTTCAGACGATGCGACGCGGCGATGTCCGGCAAGGCGCTGAACTCGTGGTTCTGTTTGCGCGCTTCAACCTGCTGCGCACTGAGGCCGAAGATAAACATGTGCTCTGCACCGATGCGCTCGGCCATCTCCACGTTGGCACCGTCGAGGGTGCCGATGGTCAACGCGCCGTTGAGACCGAACTTCATGTTGCTGGTGCCCGACGCCTCGAAACCGGCGGTGGAGATCTGCTCGGACAAGTCCGCCGCCGGAATGATGCTCTCCGCCAGGCTGACATTGTAGTTGGGCAGGAACACCACCTTGAGCAAGCCGCGCACCGTCGGGTCGTTGTTGACCACCCGGGCGATGTCGTTGGTCAGTTTGATGATCAGTTTGGCCTGGTGATAACTCGCTGCGGCCTTGCCGGCGAAGATTTTCACCCGTGGCACCCAGTCGACTTCCGGCTCGGCACGAATCGCTTGATATAGCGCGACGGTGTGCAACAGGTTGAGCAACTGGCGCTTGTATTCGTGGATGCGTTTGACCTGCACATCGAACATCGCCGCCGGGTTGACGGCAATGCCCAGACGCTCGTGAATCAGGTAGGCCAAGGCCTTTTTGCTGTGCAGGCGTTGTTCGGCAAAAGCTTTGCGGAACGCGGTTTTCTCAGCGAACGGCTCTAGTTCGAGCAAACGCTCTTCGGGATGGTCGAGTATCTCCGGACCCACAGCATCGACCAGCATCGACGTCAGCTCGGCGTTGGCCTGGAACAGCCAGCGGCGGAAGGTAATGCCGTTGGTCTTGTTGTTGATCCGCTCCGGGTAGAGTTTGTGCAATTCGGCGAATACGGTTTTGCGCATCAGTTGCGTGTGCAGCCCGGACACGCCGTTGACGCTGTGCGAGCCGAGGAACGCGAGGTTGCCCATGCGCACGCGGCGGCCGTTGTCTTCTTCGATCAGCGACACCGCGCGCAGCACGTCGAAATCGTGAATGCCCTTGGCCCGCAGCGAGTCGATGTGCTGGGCGTTGATCAGATAAATGATCTGCATGTGCCGCGGCAGCATGCGCTCCATCAGGCCGACCGGCCAGGTTTCCAGCGCCTCGGGCAGCAAGGTGTGGTTGGTGTACGACAGCGTGTCGACAGTCACTTGCCATGCCGCATCCCACGCCACGTCGTAGACGTCGACCAATTGACGCATCAGTTCGGCGACGGCAATCGACGGGTGGGTGTCATTAAGCTGGATCGCCGCATGATCACCAAGCGTCAGCACCGAGGTGTGCATGTTGCGGTGACGGCGCAGCAGATCCTGCAGCGACGCAGCGACGAAGAAGTATTCCTGACGCAGGCGAAGTTCCTGGCCTGCTTCGGTGCTGTCCGCCGGGTAGAGCACGCGCGAAATACTTTCGGCGCGAGCTACTTCGGCCACGGCACCGAGGTGGTCACCGGCGTTGAAACGCTCCAGATGCAACTCTTCCATCGCCCGCGCACGCCACAAGCGCAAGGTGTTAACGCTGGCGCCGCGCCAGCCGACCACCGGGGTGTCATAAGCAATTGCGCGCACGGTTTCCGCCGGCGACCAGACCTGGCGGGTTTTGCCATTGGCGTCGGTGACGGTTTCGACGCTGCCGCCAAAGCCGATCGGGTACACCACTTCCGGCCGCTCGAATTCCCACGGGTTGCCGAAATCCAGCCAGTGTTCGGTCTGCTCTTGTTGCCAGCCATCGACAATCGCCTGACGGAACAAGCCGTGCTCATAACGAATGCCATAGCCGTGACCGGCAATGCCGAGCGTCGACATGCTTTCCATGAAGCACGCCGCCAGACGTCCGAGGCCGCCGTTGCCGAGCGCTGCGTCGGGCTCCAGCAAACGGATGCGCTCCAGATCGACGCCCAGTTCGGTCAACGCCTCACGGGCGACGTCGAGCAGACCAAGGTTGCTCAGGCTGTCGTAGAGCAAGCGGCCGATGAGGAATTCCAGCGAGAGGTAATACACCCGCTTCTGGCCTTTGCGGTAGATCTGCCGGGTGTGGTCCATCCAGTGTTCGACCATGTGATCACGCGCCGCCAGGGCGATGGCTTCGAACCAGTCATGGTCAAAGGCGTGATCGGGATCCTTGCCCACTGCATAGGTGAGTTTGGTCAGGACGGCGTCGCGGAATGCGGCCACCTCTGCTTCGCGAACTAGTGGTTCTTGAGTCATCAATAGGACCTCGAGCGAGCGGGGAATTGTCTGAGCCTAGACGGTCTGACCGACGGTAACGGCTCTGGTTCGGCTGTATTTCCGGAGACTGTGAGGTAGTCCGGCATAACCTTGGCGGATGAACCAATGAATGCAGGGGCCGTGCCGAGTTGCCCGGCAAAGTGCCGGCATCAAGAAAAATCTGGCGAAAGGTTGTTCAAAAATCCACCGGTCCCGGTATGATCGCGCGCCCTGATGCATACACCTCTGGTAACTCCCGATGATGAAACCCAACCTGATCGCCGCCGCCGAGATCGATCGTCTCGATACGTGGGCCAAATATTCGGCGCCGATGTGCGGCTCGTGCATGTCCAGCTGCTGCACGCTGCCGGTTGAGGTGAAGATCAAGGATCTGGTGCGCATCGGTGTGGTCGACGAGTTCGAACTGGGCGATCCGCCGAAGAACATCGCCAAGCGTTTGCAAAAGGAAGGCCTGGTTGAGCGTTTCAATCAGAAGTCGGGAATCTTCACCCTCCAGCGCATGAGCAACAACGATTGCTATTACCTGGATCGTAAGAGCCGCCTGTGCACCATTTATGACAAGCGCCCGGACACCTGCCGCAACCACCCGAAAATCGGCCCGCGTCCGGGGTATTGCGCTTATAAGCCGAAGGAAGTCGAGCGCGTGCAGAATTTCCGCGCGATCGAGAAGTTCTGACCCGCGCTGCATTTTCGTTAGCCATCAGACCTCAGCCCCTCACCCCAGCCCTCTCCCGAGGGAGAGGGAGCCGACCGAGGTGCCTTGCGTTCTCCATCTACCTGAAATACCCGGTCGATTGTGGATTCGCTGCAGCACGGACGGGCCGGCGTATCCCTTGAGCATCCCCAATCAGTCCCCTCTCCCTCTGGGAGAGGGCTAGGGTGAGGGGCTTTTGATCTTCAAGGCCCAACCTGCATTTCCTCCAGACAAACAAAAACGCCCCCGGTCTCGCGACCGGGGGCGTTTTTTCAAGCTCGGGCTAAATTACGCCTTGGCTTTCTTGGCAGCGCGGGTACGCTCGCTTTCGTCGAGGATCTTCTTGCGAAGACGGATCGACTTAGGCGTGACTTCGCACAGCTCGTCTTCCTGGATGTATTCCAGAGCCTGTTCCAGGGTGAACTTCACCGGTGGAACCAGAGCGATGGTTTCGTCTTTACCCGAAGCACGCATGTTGTCGAGCTTCTTGCCTTTGGTTGGGTTTACACCCAGGTCGTTGTCGCGGCTGTTCTGACCAACGATCTGACCGTTGTAGATCTCCTGGCCGTGTTCTACGAACAGCTTGCCACGAGCCTGCAGGGTTTCCAGCGAGTAGGTCAGTGCCTTGCCGGTTTCAACCGAAACCAGAACGCCGTTCTGACGGCCGGACATATGGCCCGACTTGACGGTGTCGTAGCGGTCGAAGATCGAGGTCAGGATGCCAGCACCGTTGGTCAGGGTCAGGAACTGGTTACGGAAACCGATCAGACCGCGAGCAGGGATGTTGTATTCCAGGCGAACACGGCCCTTGCCATCCGGCACCATGTTGCTCAGGTCGCCCTTACGCAGACCCATCTCTTCCATGACCTTGCCCTGGGATTCTTCAGGGATGTCGATGGTCACGTTTTCGAACGGTTCCTGCTTCACGCCGTCAACTTCACGGATGATCACTTCAGGACGGCCCAGGGCCAGCTCGAAGCCTTCGCGACGCATGGTTTCGATCAGTACCGAGAGGTGCAGCTCACCACGGCCGGAAACCTTGAACTTGTCAGCGGAGTCGCCTTCTTCAACGCGCAGTGCAACGTTGTACAGCAGCTCTTTGTCCAGACGGTCCTTGATGTTACGGGACGTCACGAACTTGCCTTCTTTACCGCAGAATGGCGAGTCGTTTACCTGGAAAGTCATCGAAACGGTTGGCTCGTCGACGGTCAGCGGCTTCATCGCCTCGACGGTGTCCGGATGGCACAGGGTGTCGGAGATGAACAGCGAGTCCATACCGCTGATGCAGACGATGTCGCCGGCCGCAGCTTCTTCAACGTCAACGCGGTGCAGACCGTGGTGACCCATCAGTTTCAGGATACGGCCGTTGCGACGCTTGCCGTCGGCACCGATCGCCACAACCGGAGTGTTCGGCTTGACGCGACCGCGAGCGATACGGCCAACACCGATAACACCCAGGAAGCTGTTGTAGTCCAGAGCGGAGATCTGCATCTGGAACGGACCGTCACGGTCAACGGCCGGAGGCGGAACGTGATCGACGACTGCCTGGTACAGCGCAGTCATGTCTTCGCCCATGGCGGTGTGGTCCAGACCGGCAATACCGTTCAGGGCCGAAGCGTAAACAACCTGGAAGTCCAGTTGTTCTTCGGTCGCACCGAGATTGTCGAACAGGTCGAAGATCTGGTCCAGAACCCAGTCCGGACGCGCGCCTGGACGGTCAACCTTGTTGATCACCACGATTGGACGCAGGCCGGCTTCGAAAGCCTTCTTGGTCACGAAACGGGTTTGCGGCATAGGGCCGTCTTGAGCGTCAACCAGCAGCAGAACGGAGTCAACCATCGACATTACGCGTTCAACTTCGCCGCCGAAGTCGGCGTGGCCCGGGGTGTCCACGATGTTGATGTGGTAGCCGTTCCAGTTGATGGCGGTGTTCTTCGCCAGAATGGTAATACCGCGCTCTTTTTCCTGGTCGTTGGAGTCCATCACGCGCTCGTCGTTGAGCTCGTTGCGCTCCAGGGTGCCGGATTGACGCAGGAGTTTGTCTACCAGGGTGGTCTTACCGTGGTCAACGTGGGCAATGATGGCGATGTTGCGTAGATTTTCGATCACTTGTGTATCTCGATCAGAGGATTCGGTTTGCTGACAAGTCTTGGCAGCGATTAGCAGTAGTGTCCGGCATGGCCGTTACAGCTTGACGGCGGTGTCGGGGGGCCGGTGACGCAGGCCACAGGCAAACAGCCCCGGGCACTTAGCTCGGTCGATAAACGCGCACATTGGCATGCCCCTCACTGAGCAAATGGTGAGCATGCAGGCGACTCATCACGCCTTTGTCGCAATACAGCAGGTACTGGCGAGTCGGATCCAGCTCCTTGAAACGAGCGTTCACTGCATAGAACGGCATCGTCTGTACTTCTACGCCAGCGAGTTCCAGCGGCTCATCCTCGGCGGCATCCGGGTGACGGATGTCGATCACGATCTGGCCGGCCAGTGCTTCGCTGACTTCTTCAATCTGTACGTCCTGGCCCAGTTCGTCGATTACGCGATCGATCGGCACCAGTTTGGCATTGGCGAGCGCACGCTCGAGCACCGCCATGTCGAATTGCTGCTCTTCGTGCTCAACCCGACCGCGTTTGGCGGCCGTTTTCGGGTTGACCGAAATGACCCCGCAGTATTCCGGCATGTGCCGGGCGAAATCGGCGGTGCCGATCTCGTTCGCGGTGTCGATGATGTCTTGTTTGTGCGCCACGATCAGTGGGCGCAGGACCAGCTTGTCGGTCACGCAGTCGATCACCGACAGGTTCGGCAGCGTCTGGCTCGATACCTGGGAGATCGCTTCGCCGGTGACCAGCGCATCAATGTGCAGGCGCTCGGCGATGTTCGACGCCGCGCGCAACATCATACGCTTCAAAACCACGCCCATATGACTGTTATCGACTTTGCCGAGAATTTCGCCGAGGACTTCCTCGAACGGAACACTGACAAATAGCACGCGTTGCGAGCTGCCGTACTTCTTCCAGATGAAATGCGCGACTTCCATCACGCCCAATTCGTGGGCACGACCGCCCAGGTTGAAGAAGCAGAAGTGCGTCATCAGGCCACGGCGCAGGATCTGGTAGGCCGCCACGGTCGAGTCGAAGCCGCCGGACATCAATACCAGCGTCTGCTCCAGCGCACCGAGCGGGTAGCCGCCAATGCCGTTGTGCTGGCTGTGGATGACGAACAACCGTTTGTCGCGAACTTCGATGCGGACTTCGATTTCCGGCGCTTTCAGGTCGATTCCGGCCGCACCGCACTCGCGACGCAGCTTGCTGCCGACGTATTTTTCGACGTCCATCGAACTGAACGTATGCTTGCCGGCGCGCTTGCAGCGCACCGAAAAAATCTTCCCGGCCAAGGCCGCGCCGTAATGCTGTTTGCACTTCTCGGTGATGTCGTCGAAGTCGCCCAGCGGGTACTCATCGATCTGCAGAAAGTGCGCGATACCCGGCATGCAAGTCAGGCGCTCGCCCATCTCTTTCAAGGCTTTGGGGTCGGTAACGCGGGTTTCCAGCTCGAGATTGTCCCACACGCCGTTCACCACCACTGCCGGGTCCAGGTCGCGGAGCACGGTGCGGATGTTCTTGGCCAACTGGCGGATGAACTTCGTCCGGACAGGTCGGCTTTTGATGGTGATCTCGGGGAAGACTTTTACGATTAGTTTCATGAAAACAGCGCGCGCACGGCCAGCCGAAAAAGGGGGGCGCGGATTATAGCGGAAATTGCTCAAGGTTTAACCAGTTAATATGCAGAACGTTTTGCATGCACCAAAACGGGTCGTTTTCGATTTGCACCGCCACATTAAAGGGCGATATTTTCGCAATCAGGCCGCTTGAAGCCTTTATAAGCATGAAATTGGGGCAAAAAACCCATGCTGGGGCACTGGCATGCAATTTGCTCCCTTGTGAGGCAGGTTGCCTTGGCAGAGTATTCGCGCCGGCATCACCCAACTTTAAGGGCATCCACTACTAGCCCTAAGCCACCCGGAGGACAGTATGTCGAAGACGGTTCAACTCATCAAAGATCATGACGTCAAATGGATTGATCTGCGCTTCACGGACACCAAAGGCACTCAGCACCACGTGACCATGCCGGCTCGCGATGCGCTGGATGACGACTTCTTCGAAGTCGGCAAGATGTTCGACGGTTCCTCCATTGCTGGCTGGAAAGGCATCGAAGCCTCCGACATGATCCTGATGCCGGTTGACGAAACTGCCGTTCTCGACCCGTTCACCGAAGACGCTACCCTGATCCTGGTGTGCGACATCATTGAACCTTCGAGCATGCAAGGCTACGACCGCGACCCACGTGCGATCGCCAAGCGCGCCGAAGAACACCTGAAAGCCACCGGTATCGGTGACACCGTGTTCGCCGGTCCAGAGCCTGAGTTCTTCATTTTTGACTCGGTGAAATTCAAGTCGGACATCTCCGGTTCGATGTTCAAGATCTACTCCGAGCAAGGTTCGTGGATGTCCGACCAGGACGTCGAAGGTGGCAACAAAGGTCACCGTCCAGGCGTCAAGGGTGGCTACTTCCCGGTTCCGCCATTCGACCACGACCACGAAATCCGTACCTCCATGTGCAACGCACTGGAAGAAATGGGCCTGACCGTTGAAGTTCACCACCACGAAGTGGCGACTGCCGGCCAGAACGAAATCGGCGTCAAGTTCAACACCCTGGTGAAGAAAGCCGACGAAACCCAGACCCTGAAGTACGTTGTCCACAATGTTGCTGACGCTTACGGCCGCACCGCGACCTTCATGCCGAAGCCACTGTACGGCGACAACGGTTCGGGCATGCACGTACACATGTCGATCTGGAAAGACGGCAAGAACACCTTCGCCGGTGAAGGCTATGCCGGCCTGTCCGATACCGCTCTGTACTTCATCGGCGGCATCATCAAGCACGGTAAGGCTCTGAACGGCTTCACCAACCCGGCTACCAACTCGTACAAGCGTCTGGTACCAGGCTTCGAAGCGCCAGTAATGCTGGCCTACTCGGCTCGCAACCGTTCCGCTTCGATCCGCATTCCTTACGTGTCGAGCCCGAAAGCCCGCCGTATCGAAGCACGCTTCCCGGATCCGGCTGCCAACCCGTACCTGGCTTTCGCAGCACTGCTGATGGCTGGTCTGGACGGTATCCAGAACAAGATCCACCCAGGCGATGCCGCCGACAAGAACCTGTACGACCTGCCGCCTGAAGAGGCGAAAGAGATCCCACAGGTTTGTGGCAGCCTGAAGGAAGCACTGGAAGAGCTGGACAAGGGCCGCGCGTTCCTGACCAAGGGCGGCGTATTCTCCGACGACTTCATCGACGCTTACATCGCGCTGAAATCGGAAGAAGAAATCAAGGTTCGCACCTTCGTACACCCACTGGAATATGAGCTGTACTACAGCTGCTGATCCGGTAGCGCTGCGTAACGCGGCGTGACAAAAAGAGGCCTCCTTCGGGAGGCCTTTTTTATTGCCTCGATTTTGCGGCCAACCAAGTCCCCTGTAGGAGTGAGCCTGCTCGCGATGGCGGCGTGTCAGTCGCCAATTTTCTTGATGATCCACCGCGATCGCGAGCAGGCTCACTCCTACAGGGATTTGTGGTGTTTGAATGATCTTTGGATGTGTCGCAAGTTGGGCCAACCGCCCCACCTGTCCTATGCTGCTACCCATCGCTTTCCATACCGGTCGAGTTCATGGGTCGCATCTTTCTCTACATTCTGCTGCTGATCGCCCTGCCCGCCGCTGCGCAGATCTACAAATACACCGACGCCAACGGCAACACGGTCTACAGCGATCATTCGCCGGACGGCGTGAAGGCGCAGCCGGTTGAGCTGCCGCCGTTGAACCGTGTCGAGCCGCAAGCGCCAGGTACGCCGCCCCTGCCGGAGGCCGAGACGCCACAGCCTCCGCGCAATGCCTACGAAATCCTTGAACTGGCCGGCCTACCCACGGAAGAAGCCCTGCGAGCCAACAACGGCACTTTCACGGTCAGGGTGCTGATCAAGCCGCGCTTGCAGGCCCCGCATCAACTAAGACTGATGCTCGACGACGAACCCTACGGCCAGCCAAGCAACGTGCCGAGCCTGCAACTGGTCAACGTCGACCGCGGCGAACATCGGCTTGCGGTGCAGGTGATCGACGGCCAGAGCGTCATTCAGCAAAGCCCACCCGCAATCTTCACCGTGCAGCGGGTGCATCGACCATGAAAGTTGCCTGCCTGATCCTGTGCCTGCTCGCCCTGCCCGCTTCGGCGGAGGTGTTCACCTATATCGATGCCCACGGCAATCGCGTCTACACCGACCAACCGCGCGGCAACGCCAAGCGTGTGCCGATCGCCACCAGCAATCGTATGCCTGCCACCCCGACCGCCGCCGCCCCGAGTAGCCAAACCAGGAACGCCTCACCACAGCCACCGTTTCATTACGACATGCTGCGCGTTCTGGTGCCCGAGCCCGATGCGACGATTCGCAGCAGTGGCGGGGAACTGATTGTCAGCATCACCAGCGAGCCGGGCCTTCAAGAAGGTCACCGCTACCGCTTGTTGCTGGACGGCCAGCCCACTGGCGAGCCCGGCCTGAGCCCGGTCTTCCCGCTGAGCAATATCGATCGCGGCAGCCACCACCTGTCGGCAGAAATTCTCGACGCTGACGGGCGCACCGTCGAACGCACCGCCAACCAACCCTTCCACATGCTGCGCATCTCCCTGGCACAGAAACGCCAGGTCACACCCTGCACCAAAGACGATTACGGCGTGCGGCCGGAATGCCCGCTGAAAGACAAACCTGAAGAACCGAAAAACCCCTTCCTGCGCTTTTTCTGACGCTACCGAGCGAAGCGCACTGTATTGGTGCGCTAAGCTGCACCCTACTCAAATTCCAACCCATTTTGGTTCGAATCTTCCCGATTGAGCTGGCTTCGTGCCATACAAACGCGCGTCAAACGCCTGTTTCAGGCGTTAAACGCTTCTTTTCGGAGCCTTGGTTTGGTTTTTGCATTTTCCCGGTATCAGCGCTTAGTTCTCGCGCACGCCTTGCTCCAAAAGGGGTCCAGATGACCATAAGCGACGCAATCCATCGTTTGCTGCTCGACAACCTGACCACCGCGACCATCCTGCTCGACGCGCAATTGCGCCTCGAGTACATGAACCCGGCGGCGGAAATGCTGCTGGCCGTCAGCGGTCAGCGCAGCCATGGCCAGTTCATCAGCGAACTGTTCACCGAATCCCCCGAGGCGCTCAACTCCCTGCGCCAGGCAGTCGAGCAAGCGCATCCGTTTACCAAGCGCGAAGCGATGCTCACCGCGCTGACCGGCCAGACGCTGACCGTGGATTACGCGGTAACGCCCATCCTCAGCAATGGCGAAACCCTGCTTTTGCTGGAAGTCCACCCGCGTGACCGCTTGCTGCGGATCACCAAGGAAGAGGCGCAGTTGTCCAAGCAGGAAACCAGCAAGATGCTGGTGCGCGGCCTCGCCCATGAAATCAAGAATCCGCTCGGCGGGATTCGTGGTGCCGCGCAATTGCTGGCCCGCGAACTGCCGGAAGACAGCCTGCGCGACTACACCAACGTGATCATTGAAGAGGCCGACCGCCTGCGCAATCTGGTCGACCGCATGCTCGGTTCCAACAAGCTGCCGTCGCTGGCGATGTGCAACGTTCACGAAGTGCTCGAACGCGTCTGCCAACTGGTCGAGGCCGAAAGCCAGGGTTGCATCACCCTGGTGCGCGACTATGACCCGAGCATTCCCGACGTATTGATCGACCGCGAGCAGATGATCCAGGCCGTATTGAACATCGTGCGCAATGCGATGCAGGCGATCAGCAGCCAGAATGAGCTGCGTCTGGGCCGCATCAGCCTGCGCACCCGTGCCATGCGCCAGTTCACCATCGGCCATATCCGCCATCGCCTGGTGACCAAGATCGAAATCATCGACAACGGCCCGGGCATCCCTGCGGAACTGCAGGAAACCATTTTCTTTCCGATGGTCAGCGGTCGCCCGGACGGTACCGGGCTGGGCCTGGCCATTACCCAGAACATCATCAGTCAGCATCAGGGCCTGATCGAGTGTGAGAGCCATCCAGGCCACACCACGTTCTCGATCTTCCTGCCACTGGAACAAGGAGCCACATCGACATGAGCCGTAGTGAAACCGTGTGGATCGTCGATGACGACCGTTCTATCCGTTGGGTTCTGGAAAAGGCCTTGCAACAGGAAGGCATGACCACGCAGAGCTTCGACAGCGCCGATGGCGTGATGAGTCGTCTGGCGCGGCAGCAGCCGGACGTGATCATTTCCGACATCCGCATGCCCGGCGCCAGCGGTCTGGACCTGTTGGCGCGGATTCGCGAACAGCACCCGCGGTTGCCGGTCATCATCATGACCGCTCACTCCGATCTGGACAGCGCGGTCGCCTCGTATCAGGGCGGCGCGTTTGAATACCTGCCCAAGCCGTTCGACGTCGACGAAGCCGTTTCACTGGTCAAGCGTGCCAATCAGCACGCTCAGGAACAGCAAGGACTGGAAGTCGTACCGGCACTGACCCGCACCCCGGAAATCATCGGCGAAGCGCCGGCGATGCAGGAAGTGTTTCGCGCCATCGGCCGCTTGAGCCATTCCAACATCACCGTGCTGATCAACGGTGAGTCGGGTACCGGTAAAGAACTGGTCGCCCACGCCCTGCATCGTCACAGCCCACGCGCGGCTTCGCCATTCATTGCGCTGAACATGGCAGCGATCCCCAAGGATCTGATGGAATCCGAGCTGTTCGGCCATGAAAAAGGCGCGTTCACCGGAGCGGCGAATTTGCGTCGCGGCCGTTTTGAACAGGCGGATGGCGGCACCCTGTTCCTTGATGAAATCGGCGACATGCCGGCCGACACCCAGACGCGTCTGTTGCGCGTGCTGGCCGACGGCGAGTTCTATCGGGTGGGCGGGCATGTGCCAGTCAAGGTCGACGTGCGCATCATCGCCGCGACGCACCAGAACCTGGAAACCCTGGTGCATGCCGGCAAATTCCGTGAGGACTTGTTCCACCGCCTCAACGTGATCCGCATTCACATCCCGCGCCTGTCGGATCGTCGCGAAGACATCCCGACCCTGGCCAAACACTTCCTCAGCCGCGCCGCGCAGGAACTGGCGGTCGAGCCGAAGCTGCTGAAAAGCGAGACCGAGGAATACCTGAAAAACCTGCCGTGGCCGGGCAACGTGCGTCAGTTGGAGAACACCTGCCGCTGGATCACGGTGATGGCTTCCGGGCGCGAAGTGCACATCAGCGATTTGCCGCCAGAACTGCTTAACCTGCCGCAGGATTCGGCGCCGGTGACCAACTGGGAGCAGGCGCTGCGTCAGTGGGCCGATCAGGCCTTGGCGCGCGGCCAGTCGAGTCTGCTCGACAGCGCCGTGCCGGCGTTTGAGCGGATCATGATCGAGACGGCGCTCAAGCACACCGCCGGCCGCCGCCGTGATGCTGCGGTATTGCTGGGTTGGGGGCGTAATACCCTGACGCGCAAGATCAAGGAATTGGGGATGAAGGTTGATGGTGGCGATGATGATGAGGGGGAAGAAGGATAAAGCTTCGTTCGCTTGAGATTGTCGGTGTATTCGAGATCCAGCCCCCTCACCCCAGCCCTCTCACAATGGGAGAGGGAGCAGATCCCGAGCGTTTTCAAAGCTTGAGTTCGGCTCGGTATCTCAGGTCGGCGTAACTTGACCAGGCAACTCGGTCAGTCCCCTCTCCCTCCGGGAGAGGGTCAGGGTGAGGGCCACCGTGCACCGCATCAATGCACAATGACCCGTGATCGCGCATAGCGACCTCGCCTCACTCTCGATTGAAAAAGCGGCAAGCCCCACCAGCCGTACACACGAAAGCCCCGAATTCCGGGGCTTTCGCGTTCCTGATCAAGCTTTTTGTTACAGCAAATGAAAATCTGGCACGCCCCCTGCAATAACCCTTACAGGTGATTCGTTTCACCACCCTTTTCGGGGACCTTGGTACAGGCAGGCCGGGGATTCCCCTCTTTACATCGGGCTCATGTCGCAACGCGACGAGCTCACCCTTTTGGGATCCTTGGTACAGGCAGGCCGGGGGTTCCCTCTTTACACCGGACCGACGCTCACAGCGAAGTCCGCCCCTTTTGGGAACCCTGATACAGGCAGGTCAGGGATTCCCGCTTTTACTCCTCCCACGGTTCGAGGCTCAATCGAGCTTCGGACGCTTGGGCAGATGATGCAGGGGCTGATTCTGCCGTCCACTGTCGTATGTGCGTATTTCTTCCTCCAGCCTGTCCAGCATTCTTCCCGGGCTCGGTTCTTCAGCCAAGATCCGATTCAGTCGCAACTGCTCGTCTACATCAGCGTGGTGGTATATCTCGAGAAACGACCAGACGCGCCGCTGCAAAAGCGGCCGCTCAACGTAAAACTCCGGCGTACGGCTCAGTTTCTTCAGACCTCTGGCAAGATGGCTAACGTTGCCCCAGAGTTGTAGCTTTCGAGCCAATTGCTCTGCCGGGACATGCTGCAGCCAAAGATTGGCCGACAAATCAAAACTTTCTGTTCCCAGCCAAATGTCGTTACCTGTCTGGTTACGTGCATATAACAGCCGACGGAGGGAGACCGGATCAGTTATTGGATTGCCGATGAGATTGAAACCGGCTCTGATTTCAACGGATGCCGGGATCGCTGTGATTCGATTGTTCGCCAGATTCAATACTTTTTCTGGAATCGTCGAGGTAATGCCCTCGGGAAATCCGTCTAGCCCCATGTTGGAAAGATCCAGTTCCTGCAGCGCTGTCATAGCTTTGACCGAGGGTCCGGCAAATAGCGCATTGTCACCCAGTTTTAAAACTTCCAGCTTCGACGGACCATTGCCGGCGTCAAGCCCGGAAGGAAGACGGCGTATTCCAGTCCGCGTCAGATCCAACACACGTAACTCGGTCATGCCGGTCAAATCCGGTTCCACTGTTGAATAATTAGCCCAGTGTTGCACAGGCTCCCCTGGGCGCCACGGACCGGCCTGGGCGTTCAACACTTTGACCCGGGTATCAACCAACCTCAACACCTGCAGTCTGCTCAGGCCCCTCAACGAAAAATCTGCCGGCAAGTCGCAATTCTGCAGATTCAGTTCCCGTAACCGGGTAAGCCCTGTCAACTGCCCTGCAAAGCTTGAATCCATACTGAATCTTGATTGAGCTGCCTGGAACATGAACAACCCGCTCCCGGCATTTGTCATCACCTGGCTTGATATCGTCAGACTTTCAATGTTGGGAAACTGCCTGAAAAAAACCGCTGCATCCAGCGGAGCATGCCCCTTCAAAGTGAGAGAAACGACTGCGCTGAATCTCAACGAAAGCAGCTTGTCGACCGGCCATAACGTGAGATTGATATCCAGCTTGTAACCTGACAGTCGCCCGTCGCTATAGACTCGCTGATCAGGCTGGCCGTGCCACTCGTACACTTGCCGCAGCTTGCCCCACATATCCAACGCCTGCTGCATCTCCCCGCTATGGCCTATACGAGGCTCGTGGTACGGGATGCTGATGTGTTCGATGTCCAGCTGAGACGAACCACGCTGGATACGCTGGAGTTCGGCATCCGCCACATCCTTGTCATCGAACCGGGCGATAAAAGCGTCCGCATCGAGATCGCTTGCTTGCGAAAGGTACTTTTGGACCTGCGCGCGCGTGGTTCGCTCAACCAACTGGCGCGGATACCAATGACCGCTGGCGACGTCGCGTAGCAAGACCGGGCCCGATGGCAGCAACTCGCTTGGGCGCCGGGCGCGATATAAACCGGTGACGGGGTCCGCAGCGACAAGAACCAGATCGCCATTGGCAAGGTCAGCATACGTGCGGCGGCTGATCACCCGCAGACCGTCTTCATTGATTTGTGGAAGGATCGCCCGGGCATTGGTGGCGTAATCGTCCAGCGACGGCAGGGGGGCGGGACGATGAACTTCAGCGGAGGTCGCGTGAACTACGACAGCCGCGACAGCGCGAACGTCATCCAGAGTTGAGGCGCCGGACGGTCCGGGCTGCGGCTGCAAAGGATCGTGAGCCATGCCTGTATCGACGTTTCTACGCCCAGACAGGCCGGGCTGAGCGTTATCCGCGTCCGTGGAGCGCGAACTGCCGAGGACATCTGCGTGGCTACCGCCACCGCGAGGTGGTTTGACTGGCATATTTTTCTTCCTTGAAAAGTCGCTCTGCGTTCATGCAAGAGGTGAGGGTTTCGGCATCCTGCCGTTTGAGGGAGCGAACGATAGCGCGAGCCGGTGTTCGTTGGAGACGGGAAAGAGAGACGCTTGCAGTGGGAAATGACGCCATAAGGCGTCGGAGCGAACAGCGAGAGAAGATTATCCGCTAGGGCTCGCTCAAGCGGATCTCCAGGCGCCAGCGGTCGTCCACCTCGCTGCCGACCCACTCGCCTTTCAGCGGCCGTGCCGCCAGCACCGTCAGCAGCAAACCACCATCGCTTTTGCGGGTGCGCCAGTTGACGTCCCGGCCGTTGAGCTTGAGCTGGCCTTTCTGCGAGGGGCCTGCGGCCTGAAACAGCAGCGCTACGCTGCCGTCGATGATCTCGCCGTGCAGTTTCGGTTCGTTGTTGAACCACACGACCAGGCCGCCATCGATCACCTCGACCTGCTGCAGCACGCTGGGGTCCGGCGTGGTCAGGCGACCGATCATCAGACCGACCATCAGGCCGACAATCGCCAATGAACCGATCACCCGCGGGAATAGTTTCGAACGGTTGTCCACAGGCGGCGTAGAATGCCGCTCATCTTTACCTTCGGAGCCGTGCATGTTTCACGTCATCCTTTTTCAACCAGAAATTCCGCCGAACACCGGCAACGTTATCAGGCTGTGCGCCAACAGCGGCTGCCACCTGCATTTGATCGAACCGCTGGGTTTCGAGATGGACGACAAGCGCCTGCGCCGCGCCGGCCTCGACTACCACGAATATGCCACGCTGCAACGCCATGCGGACCTCGCCAGTTGTCTGGAAAGCCTCGGCAACCCTCGCTTGTTCGCCTTTACCACGAAGGGCTCGCGACCGTTTCACGACGCGGCGTTCGTGCCGGGCGATGCGTTTATCTTCGGCCCGGAAAGCCGCGGCTTGCCCGCCGAGGTGCTTGATGCCCTGCCCGCCGAACAGCGCCTGCGCCTGCCGATGCGCGAAGGCTGCCGCAGCCTGAACCTGTCCAACACCGTCGCGGTCGCCGTGTACGAAGCCTGGCGCCAGAACGACTTTAGATAACACCGCAAAACAAATGTGGGAGCGAGCCTGCTCGCGATGACGGAGTGTCAGGCGACATCGATATGTCTGACAAACCGCCATCGCGAGCAGGCTCGCTCCCACATGGGTGAGGCTGAACCGTTATTGAACGGTTGGCGTCTCGCCGCTTTCCTGCATGCGCTGCAGTTCTTGCGCGTACAGGGCGTCGAAGTTCACCGGGGCCAGCATCAGTGCCGGGAACGAACCCCGAGTGACCAGGCTGTCGAGGGTCTCGCGCGCGTACGGGAACAGGATGTTCGGGCAGAACGCACCCAGGGTGTGGCTCATCGAAGCGGCGTCGAGGTTTTTGATCAGGAAGATACCGGCCTGCTGCACTTCAGCGATGAAGGCGACTTCCTCACCATTTTTCACGGTCACGGACAGGGTCAGCACGACTTCAAAGAAATCGCCTTCCAGTGCCTTCTGACGGGTGTTCAGATCCAGCGCGACCGCCGGGTCCCACTGCTGGCGGAAGATCGCCGGGCTTTTCGGGGCTTCAAAGGACAGGTCGCGAACGTAGATGCGCTGCAAGGAGAATTGCGGTGCGGTTTCTTCTTCGCTGGCTGCAGTGTTCTGTTGGTCAGTCATCTCAGATCCTTATCGATCTTGGGTCTTTTAGGGAGTGCTGTACGTGGGTGCAGCCGTTCAGCCCTTGAGCAGTGCGTCGAGTTTGCCGGCGCGCTCCAGAGCATATAAATCATCACAACCGCCGATGTGCTTTTCGCCGATCCAGATCTGCGGCACGGACGTGCGTCCGGCCTTTTTGGTCATTTCGGCGCGCAGCTGCGGCTTGCCATCGACCTTGATCTCTTCGAAGGCCACGCCTTTGCTGGCGAGCAGGTGCTTGGCGCGCGAGCAGTAAGGGCAGTAATCGCTGGAGTAGACGACGACGTGGCTCATATCACTTCACCAATGGCAGGTTGTCGCCTTTCCAGCTGGAAATCCCGCCGGACAGCTTGGCCGCAGTGAAGCCGGATTTCATCAGCTCGCGGGCGTGAGTGCCAGCAGTCTGACCGAGAGCGTCGACCAGAATGATGGTCTTGGACTTGTGCTTTTCCAGCTCGCCGGTACGGGCAGCCAGTTTGTCCTGCGGAATGTTCACCGCACCGACGATGTGGCCAGCGGCGTAATCCTTGGCCGGACGGATGTCCACCACTAGGCCTGCGTCCTTGTTGACCAGTGCGGTCAGTTCGCCGGTGCTCAGGCTTTTACCGCCGCCCTGCATCGTGTGCGCCAGCAACAGAGCCAGCAATACGACGAAGATACCGACAAGAATGTAGTGGTTAGTGGCAAATTCAATCAGGTGAGCAACCATCGAAGGAGGTTCCAGGGCGTTAAAATGTCGGCCAGTATACACAGCCACTATGGTCGGCCAAACCCCGTCCGGCGGTGACGCGGTCGGAACTTCGCTTTAAACTCCAACTCCGTTTTGCATCGCCCTCTTCTTTATTAGCCACGAGTGGATTCCATGACGACTACGCCTAAACCTTTGGTCCTGATGATTCTCGACGGCTTCGGTCACAGCGACAGCCCCGAATCGAACGCCGTGTTCGCGGCGAAAAAACCTGTTCTCGATCGCCTCTGGGCCACGGTGCCGAACGGCTTGATCTCGGGCAGCGGCATGGACGTCGGCCTGCCGGACGGGCAGATGGGCAACTCCGAAGTCGGCCACATGAACCTCGGCGCCGGGCGCGTGGTGTATCAGGATTTCACTCGCGTGACCAAAGCGATCCGCGACGGCGAGTTCTTCGACAACCCGACCATCTGCGCCGCGGTGGACAAAGCCGTTACCGCCGGCAAGGCCGTGCACTTCATGGGCCTGCTGTCGGATGGCGGTGTGCACAGCCACCAGGACCACCTGATCGCCATGGCTGAACTGGCGTTCAAGCGCGGCGCTGAAAAAATCTACCTGCACGCCTTCCTTGACGGCCGCGACACGCCGCCGAAAAGCGCTGCCTCGTCGATCGAACTGCTCGACGCGACTTTCCAGGCACTCGGCAAGGGCCGCATCGCCAGCATCATCGGCCGTTATTTCGCCATGGACCGTGACAACCGCTGGGATCGCGTCGCTCAGGCCTACAACCTGATCGTCGACGGCAACAGCGAATTCCACGCCGCCACCGCTCAGGAAGGTCTGGAAGCTGCCTACGCACGCGGCGAGAGCGATGAATTCGTCAAAGCCACGACCATCGGCGAACCGGTCAAAGTCGAAGACGGCGACGCCGTGGTGTTCATGAACTTCCGCGCCGACCGCGCCCGCGAGCTGACCCGAGTGTTCGTCGAGGACGAGTTCAAGGACTTCGAACGCGCCCGTCAGCCGAAACTGGCCGGTTTTGTCATGCTCACCCAATACGCCGCAAGCATCCCGGCACCATCGGCCTTCGCCGCTGGCAGCCTGGAAAACGTGCTGGGCGACTATCTGGCGAAAAACGGCAAGACCCAGCTGCGCATCGCTGAAACCGAAAAATACGCGCACGTGACCTTCTTCTTCTCTGGCGGGCGTGAAGAACCGTTCCCCGGCGAAGAGCGCATCCTGATCCCGTCGCCGAAAGTCGCCACCTACGACCTGCAGCCGGAAATGAGCGCACCCGAGGTGACCGACCGCATCGTCGACGCCATCGAGAACCAGCGTTACGACGTGATCGTGGTCAACTACGCCAACGGCGACATGGTCGGCCACAGCGGCGTGTTCGACGCAGCGGTCAAAGCGGTCGAATGCCTGGACATCTGCGTCGGGCGCATCGTTGAAGCACTGGAAAAAGTCGGCGGCGAAGCGCTGATCACGGCCGACCACGGCAACGTCGAGCAGATGGCCGACGAATCCACCGGCCAGGCGCACACCGCGCACACCACCGAGCCGGTGCCGTTCATTTATGTCGGCAAGCGCGACCTCAAGGTGCGTGAAGGAGGCGTACTGGCGGATGTAGCGCCGACCATGCTGATGCTGCTGGGCCTGGAAAAACCGGCGGAGATGACCGGTACCTCGATCTTGGTCTGATCCGAATCCGGAAACACCGCAAAAACCCTGTGGGAGCTGGCTTGCCAGCGATAGCAATCTGACAGCCAACATTTATGTTGAATGTGCAGCCGCCATCGCTGGCAAGCCAGCTCCCACAGTGGTTTGTGCGGGTTTCGGAGATAATTTTCAGCTGTATCTCCAGCCAGTTATCACACAGCCCCAATTGGGCGTTTTTTTTGCAGCCTCGGGCGGGCATACTAGGCCGTCCCTTACCCTGGTGCCGCCCGCCCCTATGCTTCGCGTCCTGATCGCCCTTGCTCTGACCTGTCTGCTCCAGCCGGCCTTCGCCGATGAGCGCGCGCAAACCCAACAGCAGTTGGACGCTACGCGTCAGGATATCGCCGAGCTGAAAAAGCTCCTCGGCAAGCTGCAGGAAGAAAAATCCGGCGTGCAGAAAGAGCTCAAAGGCACCGAAACCGAGATGGGCAAGCTGCAGAAGCAGGTCGACGCCCTGCAGAAAGAACTGCAGAAAAGCGAATCCGAGCTGCAGCGGCTCGATGCAGAGAAAAAAAAACTCCAGAGCGCGCGCACTGAACAGCAGCGACTGATCGCCATTCAGGCCCGAGCGGCCTATCAGAACGGCCGGCAGGAATACCTCAAGCTGCTGCTCAACCAGCAGAACCCCGAGAAATTCGCCCGCACCCTGACCTATTACGACTACCTGAGCCAGGCCCGCCTGGAACAGCTGAAGAATTTCAACGAAACCCTGCGCCAACTGGCCAATGTCGAAAAGGACATCGGTCTGCAGCAGGCGCAGTTGCTGGTACAGAAAAGCGACCTCGATACTCAGCGCGAAGCACTCGAGAAAGTGCGCAAGGAGCGCCAGCAGGTTCTCGCCAAGCTTAATGACGACGTAAAAGCACGCGATCAGAAACTCGCTGCTCGCGAGCAGGATCAGGCAGACCTGTCTAAAGTCCTTAAAACCATCGAAGAAACCCTGGCCCGCCAGGCTCGTGAGGCAGAGGAAGCGCGACAGAAAGCGCTGATCGCCCAGCAGGAAGCGGAAAAAAAGCGCTTGCGTGAGGCGCAGGCTGACAACAGCGACGCCCCACGAAAACCCGCCAGATCAAGCCCCGGCGCCCTCGTATCGAGCAGCGGCGAGACATTTGGCGGGCCTTTTGCTGCAACCCGGGGAAAACTTCCGTGGCCGGTTGATGGTCGATTACTCGCACGCTTCGGTGAAAGCCGCGGCGACGATGCCCGCACCAAGTGGGACGGCGTGATGATCAGCGCCTCCGCTGGCAGTCAGGTGCATGCCGTCCACGGCGGTCGCGTGGTGTTCGCCGACTGGCTGCGCGGTGCCGGGCTGCTGGTGATCCTCGATCACGGCAACGGTTTTTTGAGTCTGTACGGCCACAACCAGACGCTGCTCAAGTCGGCGGGTGATGTGGTCAAAGCGGGTGAGTCGATCTCCACTGTCGGTAACAGTGGCGGTCAGGACACGCCAGCGCTGTATTTCGCAATTCGTCAGCAGGGTCACCCGAGTGATCCGGCGCAATGGTGTCGTGCGCAAGGATAAGCGCACCACCTAATTCAGGAGTTCGTTCGACATGCTGCATTTGTCCCGCCTTACCTCGCTGGCCCTGACGATCGCCCTGGTGATCGGCGCGCCTCTGGCGTTCGCCGCGCAACCGGCCCCGACCGTCGCTCCGGCAGGCACTGCCGCGACCGCCAAGGCCCCGCTGCCGCTGGAAGAGCTGCGCACCTTCGCCGAGGTCATGGACCGGATCAAAGCCGCGTACGTCGAACCTGTGGACGACAAGACCCTGCTGGAAAACGCGATCAAGGGCATGCTCAGCAACCTCGATCCGCATTCGGCTTACCTGGGCCCGGAAGATTTCACCGAATTGCAGGAAAGCACCAGCGGTGAATTCGGCGGCCTGGGCATCGAAGTCGGCGCCGAGGATGGCTTCATCAAGGTCGTCTCGCCGATCGATGACACTCCGGCGTCGAAGGCCGGCATTCAGGCCGGCGACTTCATCGTCAAGATCAACGGCCAGCCGACACGCGGCCAGACCATGACCGAAGCCGTCGACAAGATGCGCGGCAAGATCGGTCAAAAAATCACCCTGACCCTGGTGCGCGATGGCGGTACGCCGTTCGACGTGACCCTGGCGCGCGCTGTGATTCAAGTGAAGAGCGTCAAGGCACAGCTGCTCGAATCGGGTTACGGCTACATCCGCATTACCCAGTTCCAGGTCAAGACCGGTGACGAAGTCTCCAAGGCGCTGGCCAAGCTGCGCAAGGACAACGGCAAGAAGCTCAACGGCATCATTCTTGACCTTCGCAACAACCCGGGCGGCGTGCTGCAATCGGCGGTGGAAGTGGTCGATCACTTCATCACCAAAGGCCTGATCGTTTACACCAAGGGTCGCATCGCCAATTCCGAACTGCGCTTCTCCGCGACCGGCAAGGACGAAAGCGAAGCAGTGCCGATGGTCGTGCTGATCAACGGCGGCAGTGCCTCGGCGTCGGAAATCGTCGCCGGCGCCCTGCAGGATCAGAAACGCGCTGTGGTCATGGGCACCACCAGTTTCGGCAAAGGCTCGGTGCAAACCGTGCTGCCGCTGAACAACGACCGCGCATTGAAAATCACCACCGCGCTGTATTTCACGCCCAATGGCCGTTCGATCCAGGCGCAGGGCATCGTGCCGGACATCGAAGTGCGCCGCGCGAAGATCACCAACGAAGCCGACAGCGAATACTTCAAGGAGGCCGATCTGCAGGGCCACCTGGGCAACGGCAACGGCGGCGCGGACAAACCGACCGGCTCCGGCGGCAAGGCCAAAGCCATGCCACAGGATGATGATTACCAGTTGGCCCAGGCCCTGAGCCTGCTCAAAGGGCTGAGCATCACGTCCGGCCGTTGAGGATGTCGCTGCGTTTTCTGTTCGTTCTGTTGTGCTGCCTGGCGGGTGCTGTTCACGCAGAGCCCGCCAGCCCGAAACCGCACAAAGCCTACCTGACGCTGATCATCGATGACCTGGGGCAAAACCTGCCCCGGGATCGTCGCGTGCTCGCCCTGCCCGGCCCGGTGACCACGGCAATCATGCCGGACACCCCGCACGCCACCGAGTTTGCCCGCGAGGCCCATCGCGCCGGCAAGGTCGTCATCCTGCACATGCCAATGGACCCGGCCACCGGGCCTTATGCCTGGCACCCGGAACTGCCGATTGAAGAACTCGAAAAACGCCTCAACGCCGCCTTCGAGAAAGTCCCGTTTACCGCCGGCATCAACAACCACATGGGCAGCCGCATGACCGCACAACCCGCGGCGATGGCGTGGTTGATGGCTGAATTGCAGCGGCGGCACAAGTTTTTCGTCGACAGCCGCACCAGCGCCCAGACCGTCGCCGCGCAGCAGGCGCAGAAGATCGATCTGGCGAGCGTCTCGCGGGACGTGTTCCTTGACGACGAACGCACGGAAGCGGCGATCGCTACGCAGTTGCAGACGGCGATCAGCCTGGCGCACAAGCAGGGCTCAGCAGTGATGATCGGCCATCCGTATCCGCAAACCCTCGCGGTGCTCGAGCGTGAATTGCCGAAGTTGAAGGCGCAGGGGATCGACTGGATCGATATCCGGCAGATGATCAGTGTGCGCAGCAACCGCGCCATGGCCGCTCACGGCAAAGACGGCACTTATCGGTAATAGCCGGTCACGCTAAGCAATACATAGTTACCACCGCACGCCCCGCCCCGTTTCCGATAGTGCGACCTGCCACAGGTCGCGACTCCCACGAGTCGCTTTTCAGCTATCAGGAGTTCCCATGACAACAAACACCCCGATTACCCCGGCCATTGAACGGACCGAACCCATCAGAATCGATAACCTGTTGATCAATTTCACAACAGAGTTTCTGCGCATTTGGGATACCGACGGCTTGTCAGCCAAATCTGCGTCCTTCTGGCGACCTACCCCGGCCCCCGATGCGCTACCCGGTTACTTTCCCTTGGGCGATGTCGTCACCAGAGGCCTGAGCAACATCAATGGTAAAAAGGTGGTAGCCGTTGCTTGCGAAGCAGACATTGCCAGCACTGACTCCACCAAAGGCAGGGCACTGCGTCGTCCCGATGATTATGAACTGATCTGGAAAGACTCCGGGTCGGGCTCAAAAAGAGATCTGTCGATCTGGCGTCCACGCCCTCCCGCAGGCTACGTGGCGCTGGGGACGGTGTGTTCGAGCGATCATGAAAAGCCGTCACTCAACGCTGTCCGCTGCGTTCGCGCGGACCTGGTCATTCCATCGAATACCAGCGACATGATCTGGGATGACAAGGGCAGCGGAGCCCGTCAGCGTGTCAGTACCTGGAGCGCAGTACCTCCAGCCGCTTTACCCGGTGAGGTTCACTTGGCATCAGGCAGTTTTTTCGGCTTGAGTGACTACACCCGACCGGCCAGTTTTCCGGTTTACTGTCTGCGCCTGCAGATCGGGCTGCAACTGAATACACGCCCATCACCCCCTGTCCTGTGCGGAGAGACACCGACGTCTTCGGACACTACAGACGATCCTTCTTACACCGCCAGCCTGCCCTGGTTCACGATCAAGGATCCGCATTACCCAGCGACTGAGCAATTGCGTCGTTCCCCGTTCTATCAGCTGGAACGCAAGGATCGCTACATTCTGGTAGGCCATGCGCGCAACACCGGCAACGACAGCCAGATATTCAGGTGGTCAGCGCCTCGCGCCCAGCGAACCGCCGGTTTACGAACGTTTTCCCACACCACTTCCATTGAATTCGGAGCCCAATGGCAAACCCATCAGCACGACGCGCTGACGTTTTCCGCACGGTTGGGCCACGATTTCACCCAATGCGAAATACATTCGAACGAGTGGGGCAATATGGCGCCCATCGAAGTGGTTGCGGTCGTGGACCCAAACAGGTCGGTTGCCGCCTATCTGGTGCAAAGCGACTACAGACTGGTACGTGCAGACGGTACATCAGTGACCGAGGGTTTCAGCTACACCGATGGCAGTAGCTTGCACATCAGCCAGTACGCGTCACCCGAGCCCGAAATCATCGTCGTGCCGGTATCCGAGGCGGCCGAAGAGCAGACAGTGCAAGCGCCCTTGGCAGAGGACGAACCCAGCGCTCCGCTACCAACGCCAGATCAGTCCGCCACTACAGATATCGCCCCATGATCTCGTCAACCACGCCTTCCTTGCGCAACTGATCCAGCGCGGCCTGCAACCTGGCGACGACTTCATCGGGAACATCCTTGTTCAGCGCCAGATAAAGCTCTGCGCTGTTGAAGCGCAGCACGGTTTTCAGGCCGCTGACACCCTCCTGCCGGGCCAGATAACGCCCGGCGGGATCGCCGGTGGCCCACAGATCGATCTGCCCGTTGACCAGTTTCTTCGCATTGTCCTGATCGCGCAGCACTACGATCGGCTTCAGACCTTGCTTGGCCAGGGTCTCGGCGATGGCGTCGCCCTTGTAGGCACCGATCTTGTATTTGCGCGCGTCTTCCAGCGTATCGAGGGTGATCTTGCTGTCAGCCTTGGCCAACAGAATCCAATCATCCGGCCCGATCGGACCGACCCACTTGAACAGGTTTTCCCGGTCACGCAGACGCGCCATGACGAAGGCGCCGTAACCGGGGTTTTCCAGGGCAAGTTTGTACACCCGCTCCCAAGGGAAGCGCAGCGTCAGGCTGTAGGTGAGGCCGGCACGCTGGAACATTTCGCGCACGATATCGGTAGCAATGCCGCTGATGTTCTCGCCCGGGGCGAAGTTCTTGCCGTTTTTCGCCATGTTGTACGGCGGGAAGTTTTCGGTGAGAAGCACCAGATCGGTGTCGGGAGCGTTTTCGGCGCGAGCGGTGTGGATGAGCAACATCGAGGCGCTGGCGAGAACGAGAAGCAGGCGTTTGATCATGTCGGGCTACCGGGTTCCATGGCGTGCCCAAGAGTGCCTTGGGTGCGCCATGGTGTCCACTGGCCGGCACGAAATCAATGCACTTCGGCACTGTCGGAAGCGCCAGCAGCACGTGTTTGTTCAGAGCAGCCTAATCACTCTTGCTTATTAAAAATTTGAAAAACTTTTCAAATAGTATTCGTTTTACATCTCGCCACAGCACAAAAAACATCACTGCAGAAAATCCAAATAGAGTTACTGAAACCAACTTCTCTCTTTTAACTTTCGACCAAGGACCGGTCATGAACTACCAATCAAAAGTGGCAGCGGCACTCGCTTTTCTGACCACCACCTTCGCTCTAGCGTCTTGTGCATATACTTTCCCGGAACCTGCAGAGCCCATTATTTTGCATAATTCTCATCAGCAGAATAATCACTTGAACGGCATCGGACAGATCATCAAAGGGGACCGTCGTTACTGCACGGCTTTTCTCATCGATAGCCGCGACGCTGATAATGATGCAAATGGCCCCGCGTATATCCTGACCAGTGGACATTGCGCGTCAATCTGGATTGGAACAGTTGCGGACACGGCCTATCAGGGCCAGATACAGTTCAATTACTTTCAAGACACGCTGCTGGACGCCAAGCGTTACAACATTCAAAAGGTCAACTGGGCCAGCCTGGCTGGCACTGATATCGCCGTCATGGAACTGAACAGCTCGCTGCAAGCGGTGATTGCCGACGGCATCAATCCACTCAAGGCAGCACTCAAAGCGCCTGACAGACTCATTCAGGTCAGGGTCATCGGCGCGCCCTCAAGCGCGCCAGGTCTGAGGCTGTCGTCCTGCACCCAGGAGCCAGCCGACACGACGCTGATCAAGTATCTGACCGTTCATACCGGTTACCAGAAACAGGATTGCAAAGGCATCGAACCGGGCTCATCCGGCTCCCCGGTCATGGACATCGCTACAGGGGAAGTCATCGGTGTCATGTCGGGAACCACCTACGCAATCACAGCGAGTGATCTGTGCTTCTGGCATGGGCTCTGTGCAACCCCTGGTCGTCAATCCGTTTTGCCTGATCAGGCCAGTCAGAGTTTCCCGATCGACTATCTGATGTCCTGTTTTTCTGACGGACACTTCAATATCGAGGCGCCCGCCTGCTCGCTAAAACCCGACTTCAATTTCAGGGCCAGAACCAACGCAGACGTTTCGCTTTATAAAGCGCCTGAGAACGAATATGAAAAGAGGCCAGACTGGGACGTCAGGTTTTCAATGAACACAAACTTCTTCAGATTTAAAACCGTGCGTGACGCACACGCCTGTTACTTGCCAGAACGCTACAGTAACCCGATCGATATCAGCACTGGTCTTGTTGATGCACCGATCGGCAGTGAAGCAGGCTTGTACTATCTGTGCCTGGTGGGTGTCGACTCAGTTGATCATCAACTCAGCGAGGGGAAATTACGCAACACACAGATTCTGCCAGCGCGCCTGGTCAAGCCAGGCGGGATTTCATTGCCTGAACCAGCACCTGAGATCAAGCACGGCACTGAAGAGCTTTTGGTGGAATATCGTCAGAACACGGGTCGCAATATCTGGACTCAGATCTATGTTGGGGCAGTCGGTTCAACAGACTGCGCCGGCATCGAATCGAGAAGCTACACCAAGATAGGCGACAGCTTTCTGGTACCCAACCAAGCCCTGCCGTTGACGCTGTGCAGCTACACCATGGATCGCGATTTCAATACTTCTGCCGTACGCACGGAGATCTTGCAAAAACCTTGACCCGTCGGCTGCAAGCCGGGCGGTGAGTAACCCGCATGGGTTCCGCCCGGCAAAATGCAGCCTCAACGTGATCAGCGCATCACGATGCCGCGTTGGGCCATATACGCCTTGGCTTCCTGCACGGTGTATTCGCCGAAATGGAAAATACTCGCCGCCAACACGGCGCTGGCGTGACCTTCGAGGATGCCGTCGGCCAGATGCTGCAGGTTGCCGACACCGCCGGAAGCGATCACCGGGATACCCAGCGCGTCACTGATTGCGCGGGTCACGCCGAGGTCGAAGCCGTTTTTCATGCCGTCCTGATCCATGCTGGTCAGGAGGATTTCACCGGCACCGAGGCCTTCCATTTTCTTCGCCCACTCGACGGCGTCGAGGCCGGTTGGCTTGCGCCCGCCATGGGTGAAAATCTCCCAGCGCGGGGTTTCGCCGGGGCCGGAAACCTTTTTCGCGTCGATGGCAACGACGATGCACTGCGAGCCGAAATGCTGCGCTGCTTCACCGACGAATTCCGGGTTGAACACGGCGGCGGTATTGATCGACACCTTGTCCGCACCGGCATTGAGCAGGTTGCGAATGTCCTGCACGGTGCGCACGCCACCGCCGACGGTCAGCGGAATGAACACCTGGCTGGCCATGCGCTCGACGGTATGCAGCGTGGTATCACGGCCATCGACGCTGGCGGTGATGTCGAGAAAGGTAATTTCGTCGGCGCCCTGCTCGTCGTAGCGACGGGCGATTTCCACCGGGTCACCGGCGTCGCGGATGTTCTCGAACTTCACACCCTTGACGACCCGGCCGTTGTCCACGTCCAGGCAAGGGATGATGCGTTTGGCCAGCGCCATGGTCAGTCCTCAGCCTTGGTACGAATCGCAGAAAGCTTGCGCTTCGGCGACGTCGAGAGTGCCCTCATAAATCGCGCGACCCGTAATGGCGCCGATAATGCCCGGCGCCTTGGCGTCGAGCAGCGACTTGATGTCACCCAGATTGTGGATGCCGCCGGAAGCGATCACCGGGATCTTCGTCGCCGCAGCCAGCGCAGCGGTGAACGGTACGTTGCAGCCCTGCATCATGCCGTCTTTGGCGATGTCGGTATAAACGATCGACGAGACGCCGTCGGCTTCAAACTGCTTGGCCAGGTCGATGACCTGCACGGTGCTGATTTCTGCCCAGCCATCGGTGGCGACGAAACCGTCCTTGGCGTCGAGGCCGACGATGATCTTGCCCGGAAAGGCGCGGCAGGCTTCGGCGACGAAAGCTGGATCTTTCACGGCTTTGGTGCCGATGATCACGTAGCTGACGCCGGCCTTGACGTAATGCTCGATGGTTTCCAGCGAACGGATGCCGCCGCCGATCTGGATCGGCAGGTCCGGGTAGCGCTTGGCGATCGCGGTGACCACTTCGCCGTTGACCGGCTGGCCTTCGAAAGCGCCGTTCAGATCGACCAGATGCAGACGGCGGCAACCGCCCTCCACCCACTTGGCAGCCATGCTCACCGGGTCATCGGAGAACACCGTGGAATCTTCCATGCGGCCCTGGCGCAGACGTACACAGGCGCCGTCCTTGAGATCGATAGCGGGAATAATCAGCATGCTTTTTCCTTCGTCAAAGAGCTGCAAGCTGCAAGCTATAAGCTGCAAGCACGCATGTATGGCCGTTTCTTGCAGCTGGTAGCTTGAAGCTTGCCGCTGCTCCTAATTTTTTTCGAGCGCCCACAGGTCGCTTTCGATGCTTTCAAACCGCTCTTTGAGGTGGGTCTGCACATCGAAAATCGCCCTGTTGTAATAGTGCGGAGCAATTTCGCGGGTAAACAGCTCAAGAATTTCCGCCGCTTCGAACGAACCCAACTCCAGTTCGAAACGGTCTTCCATGAACCGCTGAATCTTGCGATTGGCCTCGCTCTCCTGTTCGGGAGTGAGGGTCAGAATCGGCGGTTTGGACTTCTTGACGGCCATTTACCAGCGACCGTCCCACGCGGCGAAGTTCTGCAGCAGCTGCAGGCCATGGGTATGGCTTTTCTCCGGGTGAAACTGCACGGCGAAACGCGAGCCATCGGCCAGCGCTGCTGCGAAATCGACACCGTAGTGACCGCCACCGACCACCTGCCGCGCGTTGGCGGCGGCGATGTAGTAGCTGTGCACGAAGTAGAAACGCGCCATATCCGGAATGTCATGCCACAGCGGGTGGCTGACCATCTGCTTTACCTCGTTCCAGCCCATGTGCGGGACTTTCAGGTGCTCGCCGTCTTCATGCAGGTCTTTGCCGAAGAACTTCACCGCACCCGGAAACAGGCCGATGCAGTCGACGCCATCGTTCTCTTCGCTGGTATCGAGCAAGGCCTGCATGCCGACACAGATGCCGAGGAACGGGCGATCCTGGCTGACTTCACGCACCAGCGAGTCGAAACCGAGGCGACGGATCTCCGCCATGCAATCGCGAATCGCGCCCACACCGGGAAACACCACACGATCGGCTTCGCGGATCACGTCCGCATCGCTGGTGATCAGCACCTTGCCGGCGCCGACGTGTTCCAGCGCCTTGGCCACCGAGTGCAGGTTGCCCATGCCGTAGTCGATAACTGCAACCGTCTGCATTACAGCACGCCTTTGGTCGAAGGCATCTGCCCGGCCATGCGCTCGTCCAGCTCGACGGCCATGCGCAGCGCGCGGCCGAAAGCCTTGAACACGGTTTCGATCTGGTGGTGAGTGTTGGTGCCGCGCAGGTTGTCGATGTGCAGGCTGACCAGTGCATGGTTGACGAAGCCCTGGAAAAATTCCTGGAACAGGTCAACATCGAAGCCGCCCACGGTAGCGCGGGTGTACGGCACGTGCATCTGCAGACCCGGGCGACCGGAGAAATCGATCACCACGCGTGACAGCGCTTCATCGAGCGGCACGTAGGCGTGGCCGTAGCGACGGATGCCTTTCTTGTCGCCGATGGCTTTGGCAAACGCCTGGCCGAGGGTGATACCGACGTCTTCCACCGTGTGGTGGTCGTCGATATGCAGATCGCCCTTGCATTCGATATCCAGGTCGATCAACCCGTGACGGGCGATCTGATCCAGCATGTGCTCAAGAAAAGGGACACCGATATCGAATCGGGCCTTTCCGGTGCCATCAAGGTTGATCGAGGCTTTGATCTGGGTTTCCAGAGTGTCGCGCTCGACAGACGCCTTACGTTCGGCCATCACCAGCTCCGCAAAATCATTGGGCGAAAAAGGCAGCCATTATAGGCACGCAGCAAGCAAACAGAAACACGAGAGGTGAGATGGCTGACGGATAGAATGCCCGGCGGTCGCGGGTAGACATGTCCATACAAGCCATTACAGACACACAAAACAACTGTAGGAGTGAGCCTGCTCGCGATGAGGGCCTTCCAGTCACCATTCTTGTGACTGTCAGACCTCTATCGCGAGCAGACTCACTCCTACAGGGGTACAGCGTTTTTACTTAGTGAAACAGTACCGCCGTCTTCTGCAGGGTCACCCACACACCCCACGCCAACGGAATACCGACCACCAGCCACGCAGCGATGGCCAGCGGCTTGCTGCCCGGTGCCGCTTTCCACTCAAGGACGGTGCTGGCATCAGCACCCTTGTCGTGGCCCAGCGCCTGTTCGGCCGCCAGTTCAGCGTCGCTCATGAAGTACTTGTCGGCCACCGGGCGCACCATCAGGTTGCACAGGAAGCCCAGCACCAGCAGGCCGGCGAGGATGTACAAGGTGATGTCGTAAGCGGCGGCGCGTTCAACGCCGATGCTCAACTGATATTCACGCAGGTAGTTCACCAGCACCGGACCCAGCACACCGGCAGCAGCCCAGGCAGTCAGCAGACGACCGTGGATCGCGCCGACCATTTGCGTACCGAACAGGTCCGCCAGATAGGCCGGTACCGTGGCGAAACCACCGCCGTACATCGACAGGATGATGCAGAACGCAGCCACGAACAGCGCAACGTTGCCCAGATGACCCATGTTCGGAATCAGCGCGTACAGGGCAAAACCCAGGGCGAAGAACACGAAGTAAGTGTTTTTGCGACCCAGGTAGTCCGAGAACGAAGCCCAGAAAAACCGACCACCGATGTTGAACAGGCTCAGCAGGCCGGTAAAACCTGCAGCAATCGCGGCGATCGAAGCCAGTTGACCGGCGTCAAGCTGACCGAACGGCACGTCAACGCCCAGCAACTTGCCGCCGAACACTTCCTGCAGCAGCGGCGAAGCCATGCCGAGGATGCCGATACCGGCAGATACGTTCAGGCACAGCACCAGCCACACCAGACGGAATTGCGGGGTTTTCCACGCTACGTTCACGTGCACGTGACGATTGGTGATCATCGCGTTCGAAGCTTTCTTCGCCGGCGCCGTCCAGCCTTCAGGCTTCCAGCCGGTTGGCGGAACGCGGTACGACAGTGCGCCACCGATCATGAACACGAAGTAAATGGCCGCCATGGCCACGAAGCTCTGCCAAACGCCCACGCCTTCTGGCGAAGCGAAGTGGCTCATCAGCGCCGTTGCCAACGGTGCACCGACCATCGCGCCGCCACCGAAACCCATGATCGCCATGCCGGTCGCCATGCCGCGCTTGTCCGGGAACCACTTGATCAGGGTCGACACCGGCGAGATATAGCCCAGGCCCAGACCGATACCGCCGATCACCCCGGAGCCGATCCACATCAGCCAGATCTGGTGGGTATAGATACCCAACGCCGAGATCAACAGACCGCCGCACCAGCACAGGGCCGAAACCACGCCTGCCTTGCGTGGCCCGGCATGTTCGAGCCAGCCACCCCAGATCGCTGCCGAGCAGCCGAGGAAGATGAAGAACAGCGTGTAGATCCAGCCGAGCATGGAGATCGGCCAGTCGCAGTTCGAAGAAAATACCTGTGCGATGAAGCTCATGTCCGGTGCGCAAGCCACCGGAGCGGTAACGCCCAGCGCCTTGGACAACGGCAACCAGAACACCGAAAAGCCGTAGGCCATGCCGATGCACAGGTGAATGGCCAAAGCGGCCGGTGGAACCAGCCAGCGGTTGAAACCGGGCTTGGCGATGATGCGTTCCTTGGACAGGAACGCAGGCTGGTCGGCGCGCAGGCCGTCCGCCGTGATGCTCGTGCTCATTGTGTATCCCCCAATTGTTAGTATGGTTCGCCAGCCACTGCTCACCCTCGGCCTTATGCACGCAGGCATGACCGTTTTTTTCAGGTGAAGCTCCTTGAAGGCGCGACGTTAAGTCGCAGACGGGCGGACGAACTGGCGAAGGTTACCATTCTCAGGTGACAGAAAAACCAAACTGATATCACCTTTTTTCAAGTCATCTGTTCTCGTACCACTCAGGAAACGACCATGCCGATCACCGTCCAGGTGCTACAAGACGCCAGTTATCAGGATCAGCAGGACTTGCAGAAGATCTATCGCGACGCGCCGCCATGGCTGTTCGCGCCGTTTTCCGGCGACAGCGGACTGATCGAAAGCAGCCTCGCCGACGGTTCTCTGATTGCCGGGCGCTTCAACGATCGCTTGCTCGGTGCCGGGCGTCTGCAAAGGCACCACGATGTCTGGTACTTGTCCCATTTATGCGTACGAAAAGTTACCCGCCGTCGCGGAGTCGCCGAGCGGCTGGTGAACCAAGCGCAGGAAATGGCGTCGCAAGCGGGGGCCGAATTGCGCCTGCTCGCGCCCGCCGGGCAGGTCGAGGCGCAAGCCCTCGCGGCCAAATTGCACATGACGCTGGACGTACTGGCAACAGGACGCCACAGCGAACCGGGCCATTGCAGCGCTATACTCCCCGGCTAATTTACGAATTCGACTCACTACAAGGACTCGCCCATGAAAGCGTTCGGCAAAATCCTGGGTCTGGTGCTTCTCGGGTTGTTGCTGATCATCGTGGCGGCAGGCTTTGCCCTGACCCACCTCTTCGATCCCAACGACTACAAAGACGAGATCCGCCAGATAGCTCGCGACAAGGCCCACATCGAGCTGACGCTCAATGGCGATATCGGCTGGAGCCTGTTCCCGTGGCTCGGCCTGGAATTGCACGAGGCCAGCGTCGCCACCCTGGCAAAACCTGCCGAACCGTTCGCCGACCTGCAGATGCTCGGCCTGTCGGTACGCGTGCTGCCGCTGCTACGCCGCGAAGTGCAAATGAGCGATGTCCGCGTCGAAGGCCTGAACCTGCGTCTGAACCGCGACAAGAACGGTCACGGCAACTGGGAAGACATCGGCAAGGTGCCGGTTGCGCCTGGTACAACGCCGCCGGCCAAAACCGACGCGCCTGCCAGCGAACCGACCGTAGCCGTGGAAAAACCGGCGCAGCCGATCCGCCTCGACATCGACAGCCTGACCGTCAACAACGCCCGCGTTGAGTACACCGACGAGCTGACCGGCAAGCAATTCAGCGCCGAAAGCATCCAGTTGAGCACCGGCCCGGTCCACGACTCGACCAATATTCCGGTAAAAGCCACCGCGTTTCTCGGCACCAATCAACCGGTGCTGCGCGTGCGCACCGAGCTCAGCGGCGAGCTGCGCTTCGAACGGGCCGTGCAGCGCTACAAGTTCGAAGACTTGAAGCTGTCCGGCGAACTGGCCGGCGATCCGCTGCAGGGCAAGACCATGACTTTCTCGGCGCAGGGGCAGCTATTGCTGGACAAAGCAGCGAATGTCGCCGAATGGACCGGCATCAAGATTTCCGCCAACCAGCTGCGCGCCTTGGGCGAACTGAAAGCCAACGACCTCGACAAGACGCCGCAGATCAGCGGTGGCATTTCGATTGCCCAGTTCGATCTGGCGAAATTCGTCGACAGCGTCGGGCAGACTCTGCCGGCCATGGCCGAAGGCAGTCTGAGCAAGGTCGAACTGGTCAGCCGCATCGCGGCCACGCCCAGCAGCATCGCCTTCGACAACATCAACCTGAAGCTCGACGACAGCAGCATCAGCGGTCGCATTGCCGTCGAAGACTTCGCCAGGCAATCGTTGCGGATGATCCTCAAAGCCGACACCTTCAACGCCGACCGTTATCTGACGCCGAAATCGGCACAGGCCAACAGCGCCACGCAAACGCGTCAGGCCGAAGTCGCCAGCACCGAGGCAGGTGCCGTCGCAGGCACCACGCCGCTGCCGGACAAACCGAGCAAAACCGCCTGGAGCACCGAGCGCCTGCTGCCAGTCGAACGCCTGGCCAAGCTCGATGTAGACGCTGACCTTAGCTTCGGCCAACTGACCCTCGACAAGCTGCCGATCGACAACGCCGCGCTCAAGGCCAGCGGTCAGGGCGGCCTGCTGACCCTGACCAACCTCAGCGGCGATCTGTACAACGGTGGATTCGTCGCCAACGGCACGCTCGATGTGCGCCCGAGCGCACCGGTGCTGAATCTGCAGACCCGACTCAATCGCGTCCCCGCAGAAAAAATCATTGAAAGCCAAGGCAAGAATCCGCCGGTCAAAGGTCTGGTGACACTCACCAGCAGCTTTACCGGCAGCGGTAACAGCCAGCAGGCGCTGATCGATACGCTGAACGGCAACGCCAGTTTCGTCATCAACAATGGCGTACTGCTCAATGCCAACCTTGAGCAGCAGTTGTGCAAGGGCATCGCCACGCTCAATCGCAAGACTCTCAGCGGCGAGCCGCGGGGCAAGGACACACCGTTTGAAGAACTCAAGGGCAACCTGACCGTGCGCAACGGCGTCGCCAGCAACCCGGACCTGAAAGTGCGCATCCCCGGCATGACCGTCAACGGTGACGGCGACATCGACCTGCGCGTCCTCGGCATGGATTATCGCGTTGGCATCATCGTCGAAGGCGACACCAGCGCCATGCCTGACCCGGCCTGCCAGGTCGGCGAAAAATTCGTCGGCGTCGAATGGCCGCTGCGCTGCCGCGGCCCGCTGGAACTCGGCGCCAAGGCCTGCCGCATCGACAATGATCGTCTCGGCCAGGTCGCGAGCAAAATGGCCGGCGACAAGCTCAGCGAAAAGATCGACGAAAAACTGGGCGACAAGGTCAGCCCGGAACTGAAGAACGCATTGAAGGGGCTGTTCAAGCGATGACAGCGGAGCAGTTTTCCAGCGCGGTGCTCGACTGGTTCGACCGCCACGGCCGCCACGATCTGCCTTGGCAACAGAACATCAACCCGTATCGGGTGTGGGTGTCGGAGATCATGTTGCAGCAGACCCAGGTCAGCACGGTGCTCAATTATTTTGATCGCTTCATGACCGCGCTGCCGACCGTCGAAGCGCTGGCCGCCGCACCCGAAGACGAGGTTCTGCATCTGTGGACCGGGCTGGGTTACTACACCCGCGCGCGCAATTTGCAGAAGACCGCGAAGATCGTCGTCAGCCAGTACGGCGGCGAGTTTCCACGCGACGTCGAAAAACTCACCGAACTGCCGGGCATCGGCCTGTCCACAGCTGGCGCCATTGCCAGCATCAGCATGGGCCTGCGCGCGCCGATTCTCGACGGCAACGTCAAACGCGTTCTGGCGCGTTTTACCGCGCAGGAGGGTTACCCCGGCGAGCCGAAGGTTGCCAAACAGCTGTGGGCCAACGCTGAGCGCTTTACCCCGCACGATCGGGTCAACGCCTACACCCAGGCGATGATGGATCTTGGCGCCACGCTCTGCACGCGCAGCAAACCGAGCTGCCTGCTGTGCCCGCTGGAGCGTGGCTGCGAAGCCCACATGCTGAGCCTGGAAACCCGCTATCCGATCCCCAAGCCGCGCAAAGCCATCCCGCAGAAGCGCACGCTGATGCCGATGCTCGCCAACGATGAAGGCGCGATTCTGCTTTACCGCCGCCCTTCGACGGGTCTGTGGGGCGGCTTGTGGAGCCTGCCGGAGCTGGATGATCTGGACGATCTGCAACATCTGGCCGACCAACACTCGCTGACCATGGGCCAGCAGCAGGCGCTGCCAAGCCTTGTCCACACCTTCAGCCATTTCCAGCTGTCCATCGAACCCTGGCTGGTTCAGGTGCAGGAGGCCGCCCATCACGTGGCCGAGGCCGACTGGCTCTGGTATAACCTCGCCACCCCGCCGCGCCTGGGCCTCGCCGCCCCGGTCAAGACCTTGCTCGAACGCGCGGCCGCCGTCTTGAATGCAGGAGTATCGCCATGACCCGCACCGTAATGTGCCGCAAGTACAAAGAACAACTCGAAGGCCTCGAGAAAGCACCGTTCCCCGGCGCCAAGGGCCAGGACATCTACGAAAACGTGTCCGCCAAGGCCTGGGGCGACTGGCAGAAACACCAGACCCTGTTGATCAACGAAAAGCGCCTGAACATGATGAACGCCGAAGACCGCAAATTCCTTCAGGGCGAAATGGAGAAGTACTTCTCCGGCGAGGAATACGCCAAGGCCGAAGGCTACGTGCCGCCATCCGAATAACCCGGGTTTTTCGTAAGCGACGGAATTAATTTAAGAAATTTTCAAAAAGTCGTTGACGTAAATCCGAAAAACCCTTTTAATGCGCCCCGTTGCCCAGATAGCTCAGTCGGTAGAGCAGGGGATTGAAAATCCCCGTGTCGGCGGTTCGATTCCGTCTCTGGGCACCAAATACCGAAAACCCTGAATCGCAAGATTCAGGGTTTTTTTATGCCTGCGATTTAGTGAGGCTGGTTTCCCACCTCTTGATCCGCGCTACCATCAGCACCCCTTACGGAAGAGGGCTATCCCCGCGATGAACCAAAAACGAACGCGAGTCCCACTGCCCCATCCGCCGCCGCACCAGGAAAGTCCGGTGTCCAGAGGGCTGGCAATCATGATCAGCCTGTTTCTGATCGGTACCGGCGCGTTGCTGGGCTACTCGGCCATCGACGGCGTTATCCACGAGACGATCACCACCGCCACGCGCGGCGGTCCGGCCAAGGTCTACACCCTCGCCGGGCAGCCGGGCATGTACTGGTTTCACGTTGTACTTCAAGGTCTGTTCGGCGTCTTGCTGCTGGCCGCAGGCCTGGCGTGGCAAAGACTGACGCGCATCGACAAACCTGCGGCCAGAACCCAACGCAAATCGCGTTCGCGTTAACGGTTGTCCTCAAGCGTACGAAATGGACTACAGACGTCAGCCCGGCAAAGCTTCGGTCCTCGGCAACGTCCTGCAATGGCAATCTCTTCTTCCTGCGGACTTCACCGTCTCCCCCGACATACTCAAACGGCGACAATCGTCATGCTTTTGCGTCTGTTCACCCTGACGCGGAAGACCCGATGAGCCAGCTAAAACCTGCTGACACGCAAGACCCGAAAATCGATTCACTGCTGGGCGAACTGGGCGAGTTGATTTGCCAGGCTCGGCAAAAAGTGCTGCGCGCGGTTGATACGATTCAAGTGCAGACTTGTTGGCAGATCGGCCGGCATATTGTCGAGTTCGAACAGAAGGGCGCCCAGCGTGCGGGTTATGGTCAGCGGTTGCTGGCGCTACTGGCGAAGGATCTGACGGAGCAGTTCGGGAAGGGCTTTGATGCTTCCAATCTGCGCTACATGCGCCTCTTTTATCAGGCGTTTCCAATTCGTGACGCACTGCGTCACGAATTGAGCTGGACCCATTACCGCCGCCTGCTACGCGTCGAAAACGAGAAAGCGCGCCTGTGGTACATGAACGAATGTGCCGACCTCAACTGGTCAAGCCGCGCCCTTGATCGGCAAATCCTGACGCTCTATTACGAGCGCCTGCTCATGAGTCAGGACAAAACCGAGGTGGTCGAGGAAGCGACCACCAACATCAACGCGATGAAATGCAACCCACGGGAATTCATTCGCGATCCGGTCATGCTCGAGTTCCTTGGCCTGCCCTCGGCGGGAAAAGTCAGGGAAAGCGGCCTCGAACAAGCTCTCATCGATCACCTGCAAAGCTTTCTGCTTGAACTGGGCAAAGGCTTCTCCTTTGTCGCTCGGCAACAACGCATCAGCACTGACGGCGTTGATCTCTACATCGATCTGGTGTTCTACAACTACCTGCTCAAGTGCTTCGTGATCATCGACCTCAAACGCGGCAAACTCAGCGCCCGCGATGTCGGGCAGATGGACA
Source organism: Pseudomonas sp. 15C (assembly GCF_055484735.1). Lineage (NCBI taxonomy): Bacteria > Pseudomonadati > Pseudomonadota > Gammaproteobacteria > Pseudomonadales > Pseudomonadaceae > Pseudomonas > Pseudomonas sp. 15C. The sequence continues at coordinate 46,897 of NZ_JBUDGD010000005.1, forward strand.
TGTATGTGCGCATGTACGACGAGCTCAAGCGCAGCGAGGGCGACAAGCCGACTGTCGGCATCATTCTGAGCGCCGAGAGCAACGACTCGGTTGCGCGCTATTCGATGCTCAAAGGCAATGAGCAACTGTTCGCCAGCAGTTACAAGACGATACTGCCGAGCGAAGAAGAGTTACGGGCCGAGCTGAACCGCGAACAGGCGCTGATTGAAGAACGCTTGCTCACCCAATCCCCTGAATAAACCGGCTGGATTGTTCACAGACAGCACTGAGACTATCGTTGGCGAATCTCCGTCGAGGTCGAGCGCCATGAGCAGTCAGCAAACAACCGAACTGGAAGACGCCGAATTGAGCCAACCGGTTCTGACTGCAAGCGAAGGTACTCCCTTCAACGAAATCGCCAACGACGGCTATGCACTCGGCGGTTTCACCTGGCGCCACACCTCGTCCGACCCGCAACGCCCGGTGGTCATCATCAACGCCGCCACGTCCGTGCATTGCCGTCACTATTCGCGATTCGCGGCGTATCTGTTCAGCCATGGTTTCGACGTGATGACTTACGACTATCGCGGCATCGGCGAATCACGCAGCGAATCGATCAAAGGGCTGCGCGCCTCGTGGACTGATTGGGGCGCGCTGGATTTCCAGGCGATGCTCAAACGTGCGCAACGGGAGTTCCCGGGGCAGCCGATCGATGTGATCGGCCACAGTTTCGGCGGTTGCGCGGCGGGACTGGCTGAATCCGGGAGAGTGATCCGACGACTGGTCACCGTCGGCGCACAGTTCGCGTACTGGCGCGACTACGCTCCCGAACAGCGCTGGCGCATGTTCGGCAAATGGCATGTGGCGATGCCCTTGCTGACGCTGCTGTGTGGCTATTTCCCCGGCAAGCGCCTCGGCTGGCTGGAAGATACGCCAACAGGCGTTGTACGCGACTGGAGCACGCCTGCCGCGCGTTTCGAACAGCGCCCGAGCGGTCGCGCTCTGTTGCAGAAGACGGGTTCCCTACCCTTCGCCAACGTCCATGCACAAACCCTGGCCATCAGTATCAGCGACGACCCTTACGGCACGATCCCGGCCATCGAACGCCTGCTCGACTACTTCAGCAACGCGGAAAAAACCTACCTGCGTATCAAGCCGCAGGACATTGGCGAACAACAAGTCGGACATTTCGCCTTTTTTCGCAGCGCATACCAAGCCACACTATGGCCCATCGCTCTGACCTGGCTGCAGACCGGCGCACTGGCCCCCGACACATCCGGACGGCAAGTCCCGCGCAGCTGAGCCCTTCCCAACGCAAGACGGAACAGACCATGGCCTCCGCCAACAAGCAGCAAAAACGCGCCGCCCGGGCCAAGACCAAGGCCAGGCAGAACCGCACCAAACGCGCCGAGGCGCCGGTCGAACTGGACCCGAACGACGACCGCATCGACTTCGAATCGGTGGACCTCACCGAGCTGTTCAAGAAGATGATCGACGCCGAGAAGATCAGCCAGCAAGCGATGTGCAGCGCGTTCCTCGAAGACCCGCTGCTGGAACTGGTCTATGAGCAGGAAGGCGAAGAAGGCGCGATGGATTTCATCCTCGCCGCGCTGATCGAGTATCGCCAGTGGTCGCAGGAAACCGACGAGGCCGGCGCGCTGGCGTGGATCGAGTCCCCGGCCTTCCAGGCCGACTATGTGGCCGCGTCCGACGCGATCGCCGCACAAACCCAACAGAAGAACTGAGTTCCCATGGCATCCCTGAACAAGCAACAGAAACGCGCCAAACGCGCCAAGGCCAAAGCCAGGCAAATCCGCATGGTCGGTCGTAAACCGCTGGATCAGGACGAAGACCTCGGCCACCTCGCCGAGCCGATCCCGGAATACACCCTGGCGATGTTCAGCAAAATGCGCGACGCCGAAGCCGTCAGCCGCAACGAGATGCTGCTGACACTGCTGCGCGAGCTGGCCTTCATCATCGTCGACCATCCTGAACTGCTGGACATGGAAAACGCCGACAACGAAGGCATGGCCGCCACCCACCTGGCCGCTGACATGCTGATCGACTATCGCATGTGGGCCGACGGCATGACGATCGAAGAAGCCCAGGCCTGGCTGAGCGAACCGCAGTTCATCACCGATTTCGGGGTGGCGCTGGATGCTTATGGCAAGTCGGTGGACTCGCCGGAAGAAAAGAGCGAATAAATCCTGCGCAAAAACAAAAACGGCCGCTCGTCATCCCTGACAGCGGCCGTTTTCACATCACGCGTTGCGACTCAGCTCAACACCACCGCACCACGTTTTTCCAGCTTGCGACGGCGCGATACCAGCAGGCCGGCAGCCACCACCAGCAAGCTCAGCAGGCCTGTGGCGAGGATCTCCACGCGATGGGCTTCCTGGAACAGCATGATGGTCAGGGCCGCGATGATGAAGATGATCACCGCGTAGGTCAGGCCCGGGAACAGCCACATGCTGAAGACGATGTTCTCGCCGCGTGCCACGCGCTGCTTGCGCATGCGCAGTTGCGAGAAGGCGATCACCAGGTACACCAGCAGGGCAATGGCGCCGGAGCTGGCCAGCAGGAATTCGAACACCGCAGCCGGAGCGACGTAGTTGGCGAAGGTGCAGAGGAACGCTGCGCCGGTCGACAACATGACTGCCCAGTAGGGCGTGCCGCTCTTGTTGGTGCGGGTCGACATGGCCGGGGCATCGCCGCGCTTGCCGAGCGAGAACAGCATGCGCGAAGACGTGTACAGCGCCGAGTTCAAGCAACTGGTCACCGCGACCAGCACGACGATGTCGACAATCATCTTGGCGTTCGGGATGCCCATGCGCTCGAGCACAGTCTGGTAGGAGCCGAGGTTGGCCAGCGTAGGATCGTTCCATGGCACCAGAGCCACGACAATGAAGATCGACACCAGATAGAACAGGCCGATCCGCCAGATCACCGAGTTGGTGGCCTTGGAGATCTGTTTGCCCGGGTCTTTCGATTCCGCCGCCGCGATGGTGACGATTTCGGTCCCCATAAACGAAAACATGGTGGTCAGGATCGCGCCCAGCACGGCGCCCATGCCATTGGGCAGGAAGCCGCCGCTGTCGAACAGGTGCGAAACGCCGCTGACCTGACTCGTCGGCAGGAAGCCGAAAATCGCCGCAAGGCCGAGGCCGATGAAGCCGATGATCGCCAACACTTTGATCAAAGCGAACCAGAACTCGAACTCACCGTAGTTTTTCACGCTGAACAGGTTGGTCACGGTCAGCAGCAGGGTAATGACCAGAGCGAATGCCCAGATATCCACGCCCGGGAACCACGCGTGGAGGATGGTCGCTGCGGCGTTGGCTTCCAGTGGAATCACCAGTACCCAGAACCACCAGTACAACCAGCCGATGGTGAAACCGGCCCAATGACCAATCGCGCGGTCGGCGTAAGTCGAGAAAGAACCGGTGTCCGGCGAGGCGACGGCCATTTCGCCGAGCATGCGCATCACCAGCACCACCAACGTACCGGCAGCGGCGTAAGCCAGCAGCACGGCCGGGCCAGCAGCAGCGATGGCGTGGCCGGAGCCAACGAACAGACCGGCGCCGATCACACCGGCGATCGACAACATGGTCACATGACGCGGTTTGAGCCCCTGTTCGAGGCCATTGGAGCTTGGGGTACTGCTCATAGAGACTACCTTTGCAAGGAAAGCGGGTGCATCCGGCCGGTCTGAAAATTCTTTCTCGTAAAAAGAATCCAACGGGCTGTTCCTTATTCTGCACGCAATATTTACGCCAAAATGTTTCATATCCTTGGACGCCGGGGACTTGCGGGCAATGCCAGTGCTCGATGCAAGTCCTTGAGTTTAATGGCTATTCGCCAGAGCGTTACCCTGCGACTCACTTTCAGAACGAATCCACGCACCAGAAACACACAGAAAAAGCCTGCGACGCACAGAAAATGGGCAAAACAAGAACGTTCGGCCGGATAGCGCTTCCAACACCCCGCCAAAGCTGGCAACATCGCGCCTTTTTTTACGCGACACCCACGGGCGGGCTTGATCAAACACCCGTTCGGTTGTTGATGGGGCGACAGTCTGCTGCGCCGATGCGACACCCTGCCACAGGCCACCCGATTACCGCTTGTAGCGCTGTTGGCTGCCATTGAAACGCTATGCTAGCTTGGCCGCCTCGCCTGGAAGGCCCGCCAACAGCAGGAGCGCAACATATATGAGGAACGCACATGGCTGAGGCCACGCCCGCGCTGGAAATCCGCAACTTGCACAAACGCTACGGACAGCTTGAGGTGCTCAAAGGCATATCGCTGACCGCCCGCGATGGCGACGTGATCTCGATCCTCGGCTCCTCCGGTTCCGGCAAGTCCACTTTCCTGCGCTGCATCAATCTGCTGGAAAACCCGCACCAGGGCCAGATTCTGGTGGCCGGCGAAGAACTCAAGCTCAAAGCCGCGAAGAACGGCGAACTGGTTGCCGCCGATGGCAAACAGATCAATCGCCTGCGTTCGGAGATTGGTTTTGTATTTCAAAACTTTAATCTGTGGCCGCATATGAGCGTGCTCGACAACGTCATCGAAGCCCCGCGCCGCGTACTCGGCCAAAGCAAGGCCGAAGCCATCGAAGTCGCCGAAGCGCTGCTGGCCAAGGTCGGCATCGCCGACAAGCGCCACGCCTATCCGGCGCAACTGTCTGGCGGTCAGCAGCAACGCGCGGCCATCGCCCGCACATTGGCGATGCAGCCGAAGGTGATCCTGTTCGACGAGCCCACCTCCGCGCTTGACCCGGAAATGGTTCAGGAAGTACTTAGTGTCATCCGCGCATTGGCCGAAGAAGGCCGCACCATGCTGCTCGTGACCCATGAAATGGGCTTCGCCCGTCAGGTTTCCAGCGAAGTGGTGTTCCTTCATCAGGGCCTTATAGAAGAGCAAGGATCGCCACAGCAGGTGTTCGAAAACCCGCTTTCGGCGCGCTGCAAACAATTCATGTCCAGCAACCGCTAACGGAGCAACATGCATGCAGAATTTCAAAAAGGTCTTCCTGGCTGCCGCCGTCACCCTGGCGTTCAGCGCCGGTGCCATGGCTGAAACCCTGAAGATGGGCATCGAAGCGGCCTACCCGCCGTTCAACAACAAAGACGCCAGCGGCCAGGTTGTCGGCTTCGACAAGGAAATCGGCGACGCCCTGTGCGCGAAGATGAAAGTCGAATGCAGCGTGGTTACTTCCGACTGGGACGGCATCATCCCGGCCCTGAACGCGAAGAAGTTCGACTTCCTGATCTCCTCGCTGTCGATCACCGAAGAGCGCAAGGGCGCGGTGGACTTCACCGACCCGTACTATTCGAACAAGCTGCAATTCATCGCGCCGAAAAACGTCGATTTCAAAACCGACAAGGACTCGCTCAAAGGCAAGACCATCGGTACCCAGCGTGCGACCTTGGCCGGTACCTGGCTGGAAGACACCTACGGTGACGACATCAAGGTCAGCCTCTACGACACCCAGGAAAACGCCTATCTCGACCTGACTTCCGGTCGTGTCGATGCGATCCTCGCCGACAAGTACGCCAACTACGACTGGCTGAAAACCGACGCTGGCAAGAACTACGAGTTCAAGGGCGACCCGGTCGTCGAAAGCGACAAGATCGGCATCGCCGTGCGCAAGGGTGACAACGAACTGCGCAACAAGCTGAACGCCGCGCTGAAGGAAATCGTCGCTGACGGTACCTACAAGAAAATCAACGACAAGTACTTCCCGTTCAGCATCTATTGATCTGACCTGTGGGACTGGCGCCGTGACCAAGCGGCGCCGGCTCCCGACTTTGCCTGCCGCAATTTGAACAGAAATCCATGATTATCGACCTCTACGGATTCGGCCCGGCGCTTGCCGCCGGCGCGCTGATGACCGTCCAACTGGCCCTCACCGCCCTGTGCCTGGGCCTGGTGCTCGGCCTGCTTGGCGCCCTGGCCAAGACTTCCCCGTACAAGCCGCTGCAATGGCTCGGCGGCACTTATTCGACGCTGGTACGTGGCGTTCCGGAATTGCTCTGGGTGCTGTTGATCTACTTCGGTACGGTCAACCTGATGCGCGCCCTCGGCGAGTACTTCGGCAACCCCGACCTGCAACTCAATGCCTTCGCCGCCGGCGTGATCGCCCTGGGCCTGTGCTTCGGTGCCTACGCCACGGAAGTGTTTCGCGGCGCGATCCTCGCCATTCCCAAGGGCCATCGTGAAGCCGGCCAGGCCCTGGGCCTGTCGAAATGGCGGATCTTCACCCGCCTGATCATGCCGCAGATGTGGCGCATCGCCCTGCCCGGTCTGGGCAATCTGTTCATGATCCTGATGAAAGACACCGCGCTGGTTTCCGTGATCGGCCTGGAAGAAATCATGCGTCACGCGCAGATCGGCGTGACCGTGTCGAAACAGCCGTTCACCTTTTATATGGTCGCGGCCGTCACGTATCTGGGCCTGACGGTGCTGGCGATGACCGGCATGCACTTCCTGGAAAAACGCGCCGCCCGCGGCTTTGCGAGGAGCGCCCAATGAACTGGGAAGTGATCATCAAATGGCTACCGAAACTGGCGCAGGGCGCGACCCTGACGCTGGAGCTGGTCGCCATCGCGGTAATCGCTGGCCTGCTGCTCGCCATTCCGCTGGGCATCGCCCGCTCTTCGAAGCGGTGGTACGTGCGCTCGCTGCCTTACGCCTACATTTTCTTTTTCCGTGGCACGCCGCTGCTGGTGCAGCTGTTCCTGGTTTATTACGGCCTGGCACAGTTCGACGCGGTGCGTGGAAGCGCGTTGTGGCCCTACCTGCGCGATCCGTTCTGGTGTGCAACCGTGACCATGACGCTGCACACGGCGGCGTACATTGCCGAGATTCTGCGCGGCGCGATTCAGGCGATTCCACCGGGCGAAATCGAAGCCGCGCGGGCCTTGGGCATGTCCAGACCCAAAGCGATGTTCTACATCGTCCTGCCCCGAGCCGCGCGCATCGGCCTCCCGGCCTACAGCAACGAAGTGATCCTGATGCTCAAGGCCAGCGCGCTGGCGAGCACCGTGACCTTGCTCGAGCTGACCGGCATGGCGCGCACGATCATTGCCCGCACCTATTTGCCGGTGGAGATCTTCTTCGCCGCCGGCGTGTTCTATCTGGTCATGGCCTACGTGCTGGTGCGCGGCTTCAAGCTGCTGGAGCGTTGGCTGCGCGTCGATGCCTGCCAGGGCCGCTGAATCTTCCGACGTACTGACGGGCGAGGCCCTACTCGCCCGCTTCAGTGCGCTGGATGCTTTTTTGGTTGAGCATCAGGCGTTGTGGAAGCCTCGACCCTTCACTCATCTTTCGCTTCCTTGGGAAGCGTCCTACCCCGAATTGGCTTCATGGCTACGCGGGCGGTCACTGGACGACGCAGAGAACGCTCATAACCAACCTGCTGACCTTGCCGATGCGCCTGAGCCGTTCGCCTCATTGGCAAAGTTATCGGCTAAATTGAGCGCGGTCGGTTCGCTGCCGAGGCATGCGCTGGAAACCGCCGGCCATCGATTGAATGTCGATGTGCCGGGGCGCAAATGGCAACAGATCGAGGCGTTTGCCAGCCGCTTGGCTTTTTCATCTCAGCCGACGCATTGGCTGGACTGGTGTTCGGGCAAAGGTCATCTGGGCCGGCGGTTACTCAACGCAGGACAGCAACTGACGTGTGTTGAGTACGATCCAGCATTGGTTGCCAGCGGTCAGGCACTGAGTCAGCGTCACCATTTACATGCTCTGCATATCGAACAGGACGTGCTGGCGGCCGACGCTTCCGCCGTGTTGAACGTTGCCCACACCCCCGTCGCGCTCCACGCTTGCGGCGATCTGCACGTCCGCTTGATGCAACTGGCCAGCGCGGCCGGGTGCCAGCAGATGGCGATTGCGCCGTGCTGCTACAACCGCACCGTTCACAGCGAATATCAGGCATTGTCCTCCTCCGGCCTGAGATCTTTCCTAGGGTTATCGCGGGAAGATCTCGCCCTGCCGATGAGCGAAACCGTCACCGCCGGTGCACGAGTCCGACGCCAGCGCGACACGTCCATGGCGCGACGCCTGGCCTTCGACTTGCTGCAAAGGCAGCTGCGCGGTGTCGACGAATACTTGCCAATTCCGTCACTGCCGAGCGCTTGGCTGGATAAACCGTTCGCCGATTATTGCCGCGATCTCGCAGCCCTCAAAGACTTATCCACAGTTGACTCGATGGATTGGGAGAGTCTGGAAGCCGCCGGTTGGCAGCGTCTGGCCGAAGTTCGCAATCTGGAGTTGCTGCGCGGGCTTTTCCGCCGACCGCTGGAGCTTTGGCTGAATCTGGATCGAGCGCTTTTTTTGGTCGAGCACGGCTATGTCGTGCGTCTCGGCACATTCTGCGAAACGCCGCTGACGCCGCGTAATCTGCTGCTCTTGGCCGAGCGCGGATAACAGTCCGCCAACCTGTGGATAACTCTGTTGATGAAATTCGCGTGGATCCAATATATCCGCCTGTTTCGACCCTTCTGCCGCCCTGGTCATTTTTTGTTCACATAAATAAAAAACCGGCAAAACAGCGATTTGCATACAAAATGAGAATGGGTGCTAGAAAACCGGCCTAAGCAGACAATCGAGGCTTCGCGTTGTGCATAAGACGCCAATCAAAACGGCATAACCGCCGAATTTCGGGCATGCAAAGCGAATAATTGCGAGCATCCGCCAGCCTTGCTATACAAAGCTTCACCGCCTCGCCGGCACATGCCTGAATAATAAATCGACCGACAGGAAGCGACCGTGACGTTCATCTCCTATGCACAGAACTTCGAAGACGTCCGCCTGTGGCGCGCGCTCAAGCAGTTCGAACACGGTTTCTACATCGACGTCGGCGCCAACGACCCGAGCCACGATTCGGTCACCAAAGCTTTCTACGACCATGGCTGGCATGGCATCAACGTCGAACCGATGCAGGATTACTACGACGCGCTCTGCCTGCAGCGCCCCCGCGACACCACCGTGCAATGCATCGCCAGCGACCAGCCGGGCGCCGTAACCTTCTACGGCATTCCAGACACCGGCCTGTCCACCGCCGACCCCGTCGTTGCCCAACAACGCAAAGACCTCGGCATGAACGTGCACAAGTTCACGGTCGAGGCCCGCACCCTCACCTCGATCTGCGAACAACACGCCGCCGACCGGCCCATCCACTTTCTCAAGATCGACGTCGAAGGCCACGAAGAAACCGTCCTGCGCGGCATGGACTTCAACCGCTTCCGCCCCTGGATCATCCTGATCGAAACCCCATGGCTGCGCGATCACACCTGGGAACACTTGGTCACCGACGCCGGCTATCAGTCCGTCATGTTCGACGGCCTCAACACCTGGTTCCTCGCCGACGAACACCTCAACCTCAAACCGGCGTTCGAAATTCCACCCTGCACGCTCGACAACTTCCAGCTCTGCCACGGCCACGCCCTCGCGCATCCGCTTAGCCCCGCCGTACCCGACACCGCCACACAGCTCGCCGAAGCCCTGCACCGCGCCGAACAGGCTGAAAGCCAACTGCACGCGCTGCAAAACAGCCGCACGGTTCGAGCCGTGCAAAAGCTGAGAAAAGTACTGCGCAGGGCCTGATTTGTGGCAACGCAAAAATAGTCTGAATTCAGGGGTTTACAGGATCTTCCCAATCGCTATAATCGTCGCCCACACGCCGGTATAGCTCAGTTGGTAGAGCAACTGACTTGTAATCAGTAGGTCCCGGGTTCGACTCCTGGTGCCGGCACCATACAAAACGAAGCCCCTGCAGAAATGCAGGGGCTTTGTTGTTTCTGGGGTTTTATTATTTGGCACGCCGCATTCTATAAATGAGGTTCTGCCCACTCAGTCGAAGCTAACTGTCCCGTCGCAAGCAGTTTTCTGCCTTTATGCTAAATTATGAAATAGCAATAATTATGGCGTACCCATAAAAAGGTGTAATCGCATGAGTAGCATTTTTCAGCGTCCAGAATTGGCCGAGTCAATGGCAAATCAGCTTCTCAACCCGGGCGTTCTCGATGAAGGCCTGCGCTCAGGCTTGTTTCTATCTGGCTTGCGCCGCACCGGTAAAACGACGTTTCTGAGGAATGACCTTATCCCGGCCCTTGAGGAAGCGGGGGCTTTGGTCATCTACGTCGACTTGTGGAGCGACACCCTCGCCAACCCGGCCACGCTCGTGCACAACGCCATCCACAAAACCCTGAAAGATCTGCAAACACCCGGCTCCTCGGTTCTGGAAACATTCAGACGCGTCAGCAATGTCGAAATCGGCGCCGCAGGATTCAAGTTCGGGTTCAAACTCGACAGCATTGGCAGCGCCAACGGCCCGACACTGGCGCAAGCACTCACAGAAGTCGTGGATCAAGCAAAGACAGATCTGGTCTTGATCATCGACGAAGTGCAGCACGCCGTTTCCTCCGATGACGGCAACCAGTTGCTCTTGGCGCTCAAAGCCGCTCGGGACGCAATCAACCCACGCCCACATACACCGGGCTATTTCCTTTTCATCGGGACCGGCTCCCACAGGGCGCAAGTCAGCGAATTGACCGCCAAACGCAACCACGCCTTCTCCGGCGCCACGTCAGCTGCCTACCCGTTGCTGAAAGGCGATTACGTTGAATTCCTGCTCAACCGACTCGCAATGACAGTAAAGAAGGAGAAGCTGCCTTCCCTCGAAGTCGCCATCGATGCGTTCGATACCTTGGGAAACAGACCTGAAGAGATGCTCAAAGCCCTTCGCCAGCTATTGCAGCAAGAGGGCGAACCCGATGTTTTCCTGCCCGTCATAGCCAGCACACTACGCTCGGCAGCGGCGAGCATTGAGCTGGAAAAAGTCGAACAACTGGGCAGCCTGGCCCAAGCCATCTTCAACAAAATCGCCTCAACGGAAGGCGACGCTCGCGGTATTTTCTCCACCGACGCAGCGGCGGAGTATTCAAAATCGGTAGGGCGAGAGGTGCGCGTCGAAGAGATTCAACCGGTGGTGATTGCGCTGGTTGCCGAGAACATCATCATGCGACGCGGGCATGGGATTTATGCGATTACAGATCAGTTTGTTCAAGAAATCTGGCTGGAAGAGCGGGCTTTGATTGGGGGGAGTTAGGTTGCGGACTGGTTCCCCGAAGAGAATAGGGGTCAGACCACGTTTCCAATTGAATATCGAAAATCGTAGTCTGACCCTGTTTTCCCCCAGATGGAATCAGGCAGGAAACAAATCCCGCAACGCCTCAGGATGCTGACTTGCGACCCTCAAGAGGGTTTGTGCCGCACCCGTCGGCTGCCGGCGCCCCTGCTCCCAGTCCTGCAAAGTCCGCAGACTTACACCGATCAGTTTGGCAAACGCGCTTTGAGAAACACCTACCTTGGCGCGTGCTTCTGCTGCCGTAGAGAGCGGCACCTGCGTTACGCGCGCGGCCTTGCCGGCCTTCATCTGACGTACAGATTCCAGCAAGTCCTGCTGGAATTGCTCCAGTTCATCGACCATCGCTGATTTCCTCATTCAGTTGCTTAAGGAAGGCTAAGGGCAAGTTGTCGAGCTTTGCCTTGGTGTAGGCAATGAGCAACCAAATCGAGCCTTCAGAAAGCGTGTTGTAATAAATGACACGTGTACCGCCTCGCTTACCCATGCCGCTGCGAGTCCAACGCACCTTGCGCAAACCTCCACTGCCAGGCACGACATCGCCAACCAGAGGATTTGCAGCGAGCCAATTTATGAATTCGTGGCGTTCACCATCAACCCATTGGCGTCTGCATAGCGCTTGAACATTTCCGTTTCGATGATTGTATACATGAATCGGACTATACGGCCATGCCGTATAAACAAACCATAAACTCTTATGGGAACAGACCGACGAAATGCGCGGCACGAAACCTTATGAAATCTGCTGTAACGAGAAGCCACCACTTGCCACTGTTGCTCATCTGCCTGTCACAAAGCTACCGTCAATCCCGTCGCTGCCAATTCAGCGACCGGGCCTGAGAACCCGCGTAAGATGCAGGCGCACCAGCGCCCCAACCCACGATTGCCGGCGCTTTTTTGTGTCCGTCTTAACGTGCAATGGCGGCTGTGCGTGGGAGACCTTCGGGTCTGCCGGGTTCCTGTATCTCCGGTTTCTCAGCCTGCGCATAGCTGCCACCCTTTCGCCTGAGAACGAAATGGCAGCTCTCTCATTTGAAACAGGGAGTTTCACAGATGAATGCCATCGATCCATCCACAATCCGCTGCCTCGCGAAACCGTTCACCTCGCCTCACTTTCAATCGAACGGTGAAGCGAAATGACCAATCTTCTTGATCTGAAATTACCCGGCCTCACGCATTTTTCCTTTCAGTCCAACCAGGCGATGTTCCGCACCAACCGAGGCGTACCGGTGGTTGCCGCTCTGTCACATGCCTCGCACCTGCTACACATTTCAAAGCTTCTCACTGCGGACTCTACGGTTTCTCGCGATCCTGACCTGCATGCTTACGCCTCGCAGTATTTGCAGGAATTGAGCAAGGCGCTGATCGATGATGTTGTGAAGGTACTGGATGCGCCGCCAGTCAGCCATTGACGTAAATTATCCCATTAAGCCCTCTCGTCAATGCGAGGGCTTTTTGGCTCAAACCTGATTGATCTCAAACACGATCGAAATCTTGCGCTCGCTCGCACTCCACACATACCGCAAATGTTTCCCCTGCTTCGGAATCGAAACCGCCGGCGGCCGAAGCGCTGCAACACACTCATGCCCAGCCAGCCGCACGCTGTTATAAAGCAAGCCCCACGATTCAGCGTCGCGCAGCTGCCGCGCGAATGCTTGCGATGGGCCGTAAACTTCCGGGTCAGGCTGATGCAGGCTTTCGAAGCCTTGGCGAACATCATGCAGCGGCTTGACCACCCGATTGACGTAAGTGCGCATGGTCAACTCAAGATCGGCTTCCTGAGTCGCAGCAAGAAAACGCTCCTGGTGAAAACAGGTCTCGGCAATCGCCGCTGCCTGGCTGCTCGCGGCGTAGTAGACGCCGAAGGTGCCGTCGCTGAAGCGGCTGCGTTTGCCGACGTGGGTGAAGGCGGCCATCACCGGGCTGGAGCCGGGGCCGGACAGGCGATCTTCGGGGCGTACGCGGGCGAGTACGCCGGCCTGTTCGATCAGGCGATCGTTGGTCAGCGCTTCGATGGCGTAGGCGATTTCGAGGTCTTCGGGGTCGAGGACGTCTTCGAACAGGGCAATCGGCGGGAAGCTGCTGTTGACGATGCGATACGCCCGCGGCCACGGCACATCGACCAGCGCCGGGGTGTTCAACCGCGCACTCCGTCGAGGTAGCGGCGCACATCGGCGATGTCGATCACCCTCCCCGCCAGCATGTAATCGAGCGCCGTTTTGCCATTGAACGGTGCTGCCGTGTTCGGGCTGCTGACCCACGTGTACGCACGTTCGCGGCTGTTGCTGAAGATGATGCTCAACGCCTTGTGAATGCCCATCAGGTATGAAATACGCTCAAAGGTGTCGTGGGGCAAACGAATGTTGGGCGGCAGGTGTTTGTATTTATAGAACGTGGTGTTACCGACGCCGCCAAGTAACGTACGTTGCTGCTCGGCGCTGCAGCCCCAGTGCTCCATGAGATTGAAAAAGAACTTCAGCGCAACGCGGCCGGCTTCGGGGGCGACGAGTTGTTCCCGTGGACTTAAAGCAATGGATGACGTTGGCATCAGTTGCCTCCCATAGACTGTGTGCCTTCAGGTTAGTACATATATGTAGTTAATGCTGAACTTAATACACATACGAATTACCTTCTAAACGAGACGGGCCGTACGTTTTCTGCGAAATCCTCACCCCTCCCTTGACCCCCATCACCTGCAAGTCACCAAAACCCCCGATCCTCTGTCAGCCTCCAGCCATCGGCGGGGAAATCAATTCGCTACTAAATCCGCGACAACTATGCTCAGGTACAGGAATATAGCCAGCATATGGCGCCGGTTCGGTCGTCTCGTACACAACAATACCCAGCCCATTTCAGAGGGCATTACCCATGGATAGCAGAACCTTACGCAACCTGATGCGCATCGTGCAGACCGGCTCGTTGTCGGCCGCAGCGGACCATTCGTGTCTGACCGTGCAGGCGTTGGCCGCGCAGTTGAACAAGGTCGAAGAACAGTTCGGTTTTCGTTTGTTTCGACGTTCCAACAAAGGTCTGACGCTGACGCCGCAAGGCACGGAGCTCACGCCTTACATCGACAAGGTGTTGATCGCGACGCGACAGATGGAAGAAAAAGTCGCGGCGTTGAAAGTGCCGGGGCAGCGCACGTTGAAGGTGGCGTTGAACAATACCCTGGCACCCGACTTCAACCGGCGCATGATCGGGCGTCTGATCGAGGTGTTTCCGGATTATCAGATGGAGTTCAGCTACGCCGAGTCGATGGAGAATCTCAGCAAGCTGAAAAATGAAGATTTCGATCTGGCGGTGTTGATCGGTCCGCAGCGCCCGGGTTTGCCGAGCATTGTGCTGCCGGAGGTGCAGGTCCAGGTGGTCGGTGCGCATTGCGGGCAGGAAAACGATCCGCTGACCTTGCTGGGCAACAAGTTTCAGGTGCGTCCTGCGGAAGATTGTCCGTATTCCCACAGCTTTTTGCGCTTTCTCGATGCAGGTCTGGGCAATCACGAGAATGGCCAACGCATGGTTTATTCGTGCAGTGAAACTTTGACGCTGTCGTTGATCACGCAAATGGACGCGGTGGGCATGGTTTCGCGTGAGGCCGCGCAGAAAAACGGCCTGACGATTTTCCCCGGTTTCGAGGATTTCCTCGAGGTGCGCCTGGCGGTGAACAATCCGGAGTTGTCGAGCCAGGCGTTGAGCGATGTCGTCGACTTGCCGTTACATGAACGAGCCGAGCGCAATGTACGTGGCCGTCCCCACCGCCACACTGAGAAAGAGGTTTTTGCTGAAGTACGCACATAGCAACGTCGGAATCGCGGCATAGAATTCCGGGCGATCGAACTGTATCTGCCGGTCCTTGATCAACAAGGGGGTCAGGCTGATCGCGGCGACGATCGCCACCGGCAAGTACTCCAATGCCCGCGCGATAAACGGCGGCCAGTGTTCGGTGTTGATTTGCAGCGGCAGCGCGCGCGGCAGGAACGTCACCGCCATCATCAGCGCGACCACCAGGATCAGGAACGTTTGGTCAGGCATACACCGACTCCGCAGCCCACAAACGTGGCGATAAACACATTGAACGGCGAACTGCCCATCAGGCTCAACGCGCCCATGCAAACCACCGCAGCAGCGGCAGCGATGAGTTTGTTGCGTGTATTGCACAGCGACACCAGCACGTAAAGCATCATGGCAGTCAGGGCGTAGTCGAGCTGATATTTGATCAGGTGCGCGGCGTATTGCGCGCACACCGCGCCGAGCAGGCCACCGAGCACCCAAGAGGTGTGGCAGAACAGGTTGAAACCGATCAGATAACGCACGTTGACGGGGGCGCCTGTACCGAGCTTGACGCTGTGAAACGCAAAGGATTCATCGGTCAGGCCACCAGCGTAACACCAGCGCTCCATGCGGCTCAGGCCGAGCGCACGCAAGGCTTTGGCCATGTACACCGACATCAGCATGTGCCGCGCATTGATCAGAAAAGTCGTCAGCACGATGGTGGTCAGCGATGCGCCGCTGGAGATCAGCGCGAGCGCGGCGAATTGCGAAGCACCGGCATACACGAACAAGCACATCGCTACCGGCAGCCACATCGGCAGCCCGGCATTCACGGCCATCAGGCCGAACACGAACGCCACCGTGAAATACCCGGCGACCACCGGGCTGGCTTCGGCAAACGTGCGCGACGGCTGATGTTCGGCCATCAACGGCGCACTGCCGGACGTTTCATTCATAGGTCCCTCTCAAATGTCCGTTCGCCGTGAGGCTCGCAAAAACCCTGGGCGGCCCAAAAACGCTTGCCCGCGAGGTTAGCATCGTCGACGAACAGAAACATCCGTAACACCCCGACCCGCTTCATGTCGGATGACGCCGCTTCAACCAGCCGTTGACCGACCCCCTGGCTGCGATAGCGCGGGCTGACCGCCAAGTGATTGATGGTGCCGCGGCTACCGAGCATGCCACCCAACACCGCGCCGACGATTTCGCCGGCAATGTCAAAGGCCAGGTACGCGGTGGTGGTTTTCTGGATCAACACGCCGCGCAGGCACTTGGCGTCCTGCCATTCGCAGAACGACACTTCGTCGAACTGACGGAAAAAGCGCTCCATGCGCTGCGCATCCTTGGCGGTGGCGCGGCGCAACACCACGGGCGTTGAGCACTCGACGCCATCGATTGGGGTGATCTGATTAGCGAACAATGTCGAAAGCGGTCCCGGGCCGCGAGAAGGAAATCGCCAGAATCTGCCGGAATGCCATGGCATGGGTGTGCGTATTGCGCGCCGGGGTCACGTAGTGGCGCATGTCACGGTCGAGGAAATACGTGGTGTCGAGAATTTCCTGGTAAGTGGTCGACGCCAGTTGATGCTCGTGGATGTCGTACAAACGACTCTCCGCACCCTCGACGTTATTGCGCCCCCAGAAATGCACACCGCTGAACGGGTAGCCGTCGCAGTGAATGCCTTCCGGGGTGATTTCCAGTTGTTTGCCGGGTTTGATCTCGATGCGGATCTGATGGATCTGGCACTGCCAGATTTCATCGTGCAGCTCTTCCGGCAGTACGCTTTTATACACTTCGAAGTCCGTGTCGATCAGGCTGCGCATCACCGGCGAATTCATCACTTCCTCGGAGAAGTCCTGGAAGTGCCGCACAACGCCGCCGACGTAGGCGTTGTTTTCCTTCGATTGCACATAAGCGCGATGTTCGAGTTGCTTCAGTTCGCGAGTCTTCGGGTTGTATTCGAAGTCGCTGTAACGACGGTAACGCATGCCGGCTTCGGCCTGACCGTAGTAGCTGTCAGGCTCCATGTTTTCCCAACTTTTGGTCAATCTGACGAAGTCGGCAAAATGACCGTAGAGATTGAAGTCACCACCCTGGACGTTGACATATTTGTCGCGCCGTAGCGATTCGCCCACTTCTCTGTTCAAAACGATCATTACCCAAATCTCCGCTGCGTTGAGCGGCCTAATCTATTAGGTGGAGAATTTGCGTCCATGAGAAAGAATTTCAGGCATTTGAAGCGCTGTTTGAAACGGCACTTGCAGCGCTTGAAAAACAACTTTTACATGACAGAAACACGGGTTTTTTCGTTTTTTTGTCGAAAAACCGGCGAAAAAAAACCCCGAACGAATCGGGGTTTTCTCATTTTCGTTACAGCCCGATCATCAGAAGATGTTGATCGGGTAGTCGACGAACACACGCAGCTCGTTGCCGCTGACGTTGTATTCGCTGGATTTCTGCGATACGCGCAGGATCGAGCTGCGCAGTTTCACGCTGAGGTCTTTGGCCGGGCCGCTTTGCACGACGTACTTGACCTGGTTGAAAATCTCGCGCTCGGTGCCGCCTTCGCTGGTCGACGTGGTGATGTTGTCGCCACGTACGTACGCGAAGTTGTAGCTCAGACCCGGTACGCCGAATGCGCCGAAGTCCAGGCCGTAGCCCAACTGCCAGCTGCGTTCGTCTTCGGCGTTGAAGTCGGACCAGTAAGAGTTGGCCAGGTAGATGGAGTTACCACCGTCACCGACACGACCCTGATCTTTCTGGTAGCCGCCATAGGCGTAACCGAGATTGCTGTCGCCAGTCGAACGCTGGTGCGCCACGGTGAACGAGTGCGGGCCGGTGGCGAAGGTCGCTGCCAGGCTCCAGATCTTGTTGTCGTCGCCGGTTACGCCGTTTTCGCGGACGTACGAGTTGTCCAGTTTGGTGCGATAACCGTTGAAGTCCAGGGTCAGCGACTGATCCTTGTTGAACGGCAACACGTAGTTGGCATTCACGTACTGTTTCTTCAAGACGTCTTCAACATCGGAGGCGTACAGCGCGCCTTTGAAGTGTTCGGTGAACTGATAGCTGCCGCCCAACACGTTGATCGCTTTCAGACCGCCGCTGTCACGACCTTCATCGCTCTTGCGCGATTCGGCGGTGAAACGCCCGGCGTTCAGTTCCAGACCTTTGATCTCGCGCGACGTGATCAAGGTACCGGTGTAGCTTTCCGGCAGCAGACGCACGTTGTCGTAGCTCAGCACCGGCAAGGCCGGCATCTGGTCACCGTAAGTCAGCACGGTGTTGGACACACGGAATTTGACCGCTGCGCCGCCCTTGGCGATGTCATGGGCCGCGCGACCATCGTTTTCCTGTTTGAAGAAGTCGATACCTTGCGCGCCGGTGCGACCCTTGCCGCCGTCCAGACGCAGCGCGTACAGACCAAAGGCGTCAACGCCGACACCCACGGTGCCTTGGGTGAAGCCGGACGAGAATGTCCCGATCGCCGCCTGGCCCCACTCGGCTTTGTCCGCACGACCGTCTTTGTAATCACGATTGATGTAGGCGTTGCGCAGCAGCACTTTCAGACTGCTGTCTTCAACGAAACCCTTGGATTCGGCCTGGTCGTTAGCCATGGCCTGTGTAGCACTCAACATCCCCAGTGCGATCAGACTGATTCGCTTGTTCAACATTTTGTTTTCCTTATTACGGGTTGAAACGCGCTGTGTCGAACGGCTGAAACGGCGCTTTTGCACTCTTGTATTCACCCCGAAACAAAAAGACCCGCCGACGACAAGTCATGGCGGGCCTGCTCCTTATTTTGAGTCATGGCGGTTAGCCACAGGCGTTGGGCCGAATCGTAGCCGCGGCCTGAACAATGTGTCAATTTCAAGAATCGTCTTTAAATAGGCAGAAATCGTCTAAGAAACGTAAATTCTTAGCGAGGCTGTTGCAGAAAACCAAGGTTGAGCAGGGAGTTTTGAACTGTAGGAGTGAGCCTGCTCGCGATAGCGGTCTGTCTGTTGCAATATTTGTCGACTGGCAGACCGCTATCGCGAGCAGGCTCACTCCTACACTCGTTTTGTGTCGGGCATAAAAAAGCGCCGCCTTCCCGGCAGCGCTTTTTCCGATCCCTGTTGTTCTTCTTATCCTTCCATCACAGCCCACAACGCATCCAGTTCGGCCTCGCTGAACAGGTCAGCGGGATAGCGCTCGATCATCATCCGGCGCGGATCAGGTTCTCTGATCTGACGCGTTCCATTGGATTTCAACCAGTGCGCCACACGCTGGAGCGTTTCGCCGTTAACGGCCATGGGATGCAAAGTCCGCTCGCTGATTACGTTCACTTCGGCGTTCATTTCAGCGCTCTCTCCCGTTCGTGAGCGGCTACGTTATCCAAGATTCATGACAGAACTGTTGAAGTTCTTCTCCCTCCCTAGTGCATCAGAAGCAATACAAGAGCTATGCCAAGCTTTTCGCCCGGGCGACCAATGGAGACAAAAAAAGCCCGCGGTCCTTTCGGGCCGCGGGCCTGGCGTTCCTGACCGGTACGTTAAAAAACGTCAGGTTTTTTTACCTGTCAACTCAGGCTGTTACGACTCAACTCACTCTTTGTGCGGCGCCGGTTGCTGTTGGGTAAGGCAGTGAATATTGCCCCCGCCCAGTAACAGTTCGCGGCCGGGCAC
The DNA here is from genome assembly GCF_055484735.1 of Pseudomonas sp. 15C. Lineage (NCBI taxonomy): Bacteria > Pseudomonadati > Pseudomonadota > Gammaproteobacteria > Pseudomonadales > Pseudomonadaceae > Pseudomonas > Pseudomonas sp. 15C. The sequence goes on from NZ_JBUDGD010000005.1 coordinate 66,463, forward strand.
CATCACCACTTCGTGCTGCGGGAACAGCTTCTGCAGGATTTCCCGCGCTGGCGCATCCATCGGGTCATCGAAGCTCGGCGCGATGATGCCGCCGTTGACGATCAGGAAGTTGACGTAGGAACCGGCCAGGCGCGCGGACGGATTGCGTTCCTGAGTGCCGTCGACCGGATCGACGCCGGCGCACTCTTCCTCGGTCGCGTACAGCGGCCCAGGAATCGGCATCTTGTGCACCGTGAACGGGCGGCCCTTGGCGTCGGTGCTGCTTTGCAGCACGTTCATCGCAGCCTGGCAGCGCGGGTAGTTCGGATCCTGCGGATCGTCCGTCCAGGCCAGCAACACTTCGCCCGGACGCACGTAACAGCAGAAGTTATCCACATGGCCGTCGGTTTCATCGTTGAACAGGCCATCCGGCAGCCAGATGATCTTATCCACAGCCAGATTGGCGCTGAGCACCGCTTCGATTTCTTCGCGGCTCAGGTGCGGATTACGGTTGCGGTTGAGCAGGCATTCTTCAGTGGTGATCAGCGTGCCTTCGCCGTCGACGTGAATCGAACCGCCCTCCAGCACAAAACCTTCGGTGCGGTAACGCGGGCTGCGCTCGATCTCGAGGATCTTGCCGCCGACCTGCGAATCACGGTTCCACGGCGCATACAGGCCGCCATCAAAGCCGCCCCAAGCGTTGAAATCCCAGTTCACACCACGCACTTCGCCGCTGTTGTTGATGACAAACGTCGGGCCGCTGTCGCGCACCCAGGCATCGTCGCTGGACATCTCGACGACGCGGATATTCGGCACGTCGAGGCGCGCGCGGGCGTTTTCATATTGGCCGGCGGAGACCGCCACCGTCACCGGTTCGAAACGGGCGATGGCTTTGGCTACCGCGGCGTGTGCGGCCTGCGCCGGTTTGCCGCCCAGGCGCCAGTTGTCCGGGCGCTCGGGCCAGATCATCCAGGTCTGGGTTTGCGCTGCCCACTCGGCCGGCATGTAGAAGCCGTCGGCGCGCGGGGTGCTTTTCAAGGTGGTCATCGGGATCAGGACTCCAGGGAACCGTCGAGGGTTTTCAACGCACCGTACAGGTTCGGACGGCGGTCACGGAATGAACCCCACGCGCTGCGAATGTGTTCGAGCTCGTCGAGGTTGAAAGTGTGCACAAGAATACCTTCTTCGGTTTTATTCAGCTCCTGCACTTTTTCGCCGAACTGGTTGGCAATGAATGAGGAGCCGTAAAACGTGATGTCATAACCGTCCTGTTCTTCGCGGCCGATGCGGTTACTGGCGATCAGCGGCATCAGGTTGGCCCCGGCGTGGCCCTGTTGCACACGCTGCCAATGGTCGCGCGAGGAAATCGTCTGGTCGTGCGGTTCGCTGCCGATCGCGGTCGGATAAAACAGGATTTCCGCGCCCTGCAACGCCATGCTGCGCGCGGCTTCCGGGAACCACTGATCCCAGCAGATGCCCACGCCGATTTTTGCGTAACGGGTGTTCCACACTTTGAAACCGGTATCGCCGGGGTTGAAGTAGTACTTCTCGTGATAGCCGGGACCGTCCGGAATGTGGCTTTTACGATAAATCCCGAGGTTGCTGCCGTCGGCATCGATGATCGCGATGCTGTTGAACCGCGCACGGCCGGCCAGTTCGTAGAAGCTGATCGGCAGTACCACTTGCAGCTCTTTGGCGATGTTCTGGAAATGCTTGATTGCAACGTTGTCCTCGACCGTCGTCGCCAATTGCAGGTAATCCGGGTTGGGTTTCTGGCAGAAGTACGGCGCCTCGAACAATTCCTGAATCAGGATGATCTGCGCGCCTTTGGCAGCAGCTTCACGCACCAGTCTTTCAGCGATTTCGAGGTTGGCGTGCAGATCCCACGAACAGGCCATCTGAGTGGCAGCAACGGTAACGATACGGCTCATGAATCATCTCCGGGCAGGTGCTTCGACGGTCGGAAAGTCGACCGAAAAGTAAACGCGCGCGCCGGACAATAGATCGCCATGCCGGAGCAATAGCGACTTTATAGCCGATAAATATCGGCTTTAGAAGCACTTGAAACGCCTTATGTCGAAATAAAACCTAAAAATACCGATACAAATCGAACTAACAACCTAAAATAACGGTGGGAGCGAGCCTGCTCGCGAGGCGGTCTCACAGTCAACAATGACGTCGATTGATCGATAGCTTTCGAGAGCAGGCTCGCTCCCACAGGAGATTCGCAACGCTTACAGGCCTTCGCTGAACACCCGGTCGAGCATGTCCACGAAGAAATCCACGCTCTGGCGCGATGTCACCATCGGCGGTTTGATCTTGAGAATATTCAGATCATCGCCAGTCGGCTGCATGAAGATCCCCAGCTCACGCAAGCGATCGCACAGCAGCGCGGTCTCTTCGGTCGCCGGTTCCAGTGTGTCGCGGTTGCGGATCAATTCCAGTCCCAGATAAAACCCCGAACCATGCACCGCTCCCGCGAGCGGATGTTTATCGATCAACGCTTCGAGCCGCGCCTTGAAGTGGCCACCGACCACCTGGGCGTTTTCCCAGAGTTTTTCTTCTTCCATGACATCCAGTACTGCCATGCCGATCTGGCAACTGACCGGGCTACCGCCCGCCGACGAGAAGAAATAGCCCTCGGCCTCCAGCGCCTCGGCGATTTCCCGGCGCGTGATCACCGCGCCCAGAGGCTGGCCGTTGCCCATGCCTTTGGCCATGGTGATGATGTCCGGCACCACGCCCTGTTCTTCAAAACCCCAGAAGAAATGGCCCATGCGCCCGTAACCGACCTGTACTTCATCGGCGATGCACACGCCACCCCGGGCGCGCACCAATGCATAGACCTGTTGCAGATACCCCGGCGGCAGCGAGATGCCACCGGCGTTGCCGTACACCGGCTCGCAAATGAACCCGGCCAATTGGCGCTTTTGCTCAGCCAGTTTGTGTAATTGCTGTTCAACGCTGCGCACGTAATCCGGCGCTGAATCGAGGCCACGGAATTCACCGCGATAAGTATTCGGCGCGGTCACCGGATGCACCCAGTCCGGACGGCTTTCGAGGGCTCTGGGGTTGTCGGCAATGGAAGTCGATACCGCATCGGCGCCCACCGTCCAGCCGTGGTAGGCCTCCAGCACGCTAAGCATGTCGCGCCCGCCGCTGTACGCCCAAGCCAAGCGAATCGCCAGGTCATTGGCCTCGCTGCCGCTGTTGACCAGAAACACCCGATCCATGCCTTCCGGCGCCAGCTTCAGCAGGCGTTCGGAAAACTCGGCGACCGCCGCATAGTTGAACCGCGAGTTGGTGTTGAGCAGCGACCACTGCCGCGCCGCCACCGCCGCCATGCGCGGGTGACCGTGACCGAGCACCGCGACGTTGTTGAGCATGTCGAGATAGGAACGGCCCTGCATGTCGATCAGATGATTGCGCCAGCCGCGCTCGATGCGCGGCGGGTCGACGTAATAGTGTTTTTGCGTACGGGCGAAACTGGCGTCGCGCCGCTCAAGCAGGGTTTTGCCGTCCAGTTCCGGCTCGGCATCACAGGCCAGCCCCAGCACAGCGGCCGGCGAAGGACACAGGGCCTGCCATGCCTCTGCACGCGATGGTGTACAGAACAACGGCGCCGGAATTTGTGCGTCACGGCAAAGTTGCACCAGCAGCGGTCCGCTGACCGAGCCCAGCGCCTGCCCCTTGGCCAGCGTCGAACCACTTGGCAGCGAGGCCGTCACGCCCCACAGCCGCACGCTGAGCTGCGGGCCGTCCAGACACAACGCGCCGTCAGCCGTCTCGCGCAGGACAGCGGCGAACGGCGCTTGCACGACGCAGCCACGGGGAACACGCAGTTCGACATGCAGCGGGAAAGTCTGCGGCTCGACGGCGCTGTCAGGCTGTGTGCGTGACAATCGATACTGGCCGTAACGGCTCGCCGCGAGGCCATGCACGGCCGCGGCTTCGTCCAGCAGGCGCTGGTCAACGCCCGCCTGTTCCCAATTACCGGACTCGAAATGCGGACTCAGCACACCCAGGTCGATCAGGGCAAACTCGCGGCCGACCAGTCCCGGCAGCAACGTTGCGAAATCGCCACTGTCGATCGCCGGCAGGCTGTGCCCCACCGAGGTCAGGATCGCCGCTTCCATCAGCGCCAACGGCACCGAGGTGGCGACACGGAAAATTTCCCATTCATGGCTGAGGTTGTCGCGGCTGTAGCTGTTGGTCGGATCGATGCTGACCTGCTGCTCGCCACTAAGTACCAGCACGGCCGCGCGTGCGACGATCAACGGCCACAGCGCCTGCAATTCTTCATATTGCAGCGGATTGACCGCATGGTAGGCCTGCACCGCCGGGAGGATGACAAACGGATCGCCGTCGGCGTGATGCAGCAACGCAGCGCAAGTGACTGACAGATCGGTGATGCGCCAGGTGCGCACCAGATCGCCGAAATCGATCACGCCCTGCAACTGCCAGTGACGCTGGGCGTCGCGCGCCCAGACGACATTGTCATCGGTGATGTCCATGTGGATCGCCTGCACCGGCAGCTTGTCCTGCAGCGGCTGCAAGCGGCGCTCGGCCTGTTCGGCAGCCTCGGCGATCAAGGTGCGCTGCTGCGCGTCCTTGATCACCGGCAGCAGATGCTCGATCAAGGCACTGGCGTGGCGTGCGTCCCATTGCAAGGTACGCGCAAGGCCGGGATGGTCGAACCCGGCGAGGGCCAGATCCATCTCACCGCACAGCCGGCCGAAGTCTGCCACGACCTTGTGGCCAAGATGATCCAGGTGCGTCAGCGACTGGCCCTCGATGTAATCGAGCAGCCGCACGTGCACCGCTTCACCGCCGGCCTGCAGCGTCAGCAAGTCCTCGCCGTTTTTTGCCGCAATGACACGCGGCACCGTTATCGCCGGGTGCTCGGCCAGATATTTCAGACCCGCGTGCTGGGCTTGCAACTCCACCAGTGCGTAATCGCCGCGGCAGATTTTCATCACAAAGCGCCCACGCGGGCTGTCGACGCGGTAATTGAGATCCTGCTGGCTGCCGAGTGCGTGCAGAGCGCCGCTGAGCCCGTAATGCTCCGCCAGCCATTGCTGCGCTTGCTCCTGCGAAACCTGCGGGCTGGGCAAACTGGCGCGGTGAATCAACGTGGCAAGCGGCATGGAACGACCCCTGAAATTTTATTAGGCGCTTATATCGCCATTGCTTCAAAGGTTGCGCAACCCCCAAGCGCACAAAGGCTTCACGGCGAATTGAATGCCAGCACTCGCGCCATCCGGCACTTTGCGCAAGAATGGCGGCCATTCACACCTGACTACGGAAATCCTCATGAATGTAATCACCACCGATCTGCCCGGTGTTCTGATCATCGAACCCAAGGTGTTTGGTGACGAGCGCGGTTTCTTCTACGAGAGTTTCAACGCCAAAGCGTTCCAGGACGCGACCGGCCTCGATACACAATTCGTTCAGGACAACCACTCGCGCTCGCAAAAAGGCGTGCTGCGTGGCCTGCATTACCAATTGCAGAACACCCAGGGCAAACTGGTGCGCGTGACTGTCGGCGAAGTGCTGGACGTGGCCGTTGATATCCGTCGCAGCTCGCCGCACTTCGGCAAATCGGTGGCGGTGCGGCTGTCGGCGGAAAATCATCGTCAGTTGTGGGTGCCGGAAGGTTTCGCCCATGGTTTTGTAGTGCTGAGCGAGTTTGCCGAATTTCTTTACAAGACCACCAACTACTACGATCCATCGTCCGAACGCAGCATCCGCTGGGACGACCCGGCGCTGGGCATCGACTGGCAACTGGACGAAGCGCCGAAACTGTCGGCCAAGGACCAGGCCGCCGTGCTGCTCAAGGACGCTGACGTCTTCGCCTGAGCCCGGGCATAATGCGCCTGTTACTTCAGGCGCAACCGGCTCATGAAACCGACTCTTCCCCGCAGACCCCGCTGGCGCAGCCTTGCCCTGCTTGCGCTGTGTCTGGCGCCGCTGTTGTGGCCGCTGGAACATCTCGCCGAGCGCTATTACCGCAGCGAACTGGCCGGGCAGAACCGCCAGACCCTCGATCTGTATGTCGCCAACCTGCTCGGCACCCTGCACCGCTACGAGGTGTTGCCGCAGATTCTCGGCGACTTGCCGGCGCTGCGTGCCGTGCTTGGCGCGCCGGATGACGGTGTCACCCAAGGCAATGCCAATCGCCTGCTGAAGAACATCGCCGCGCAGACCGGCGCGGAAGTGATGTACCTGATGGACACCAGCGGCCAGACGCTGGCGGCGTCGAACTGGGATAAACATGACAGCTTCGTCGGCCGCAATTTCTCCTTCCGCCCGTATTTCAGTGAAGCCATGGCCGGGCGCCTCGGGCGTTTCTTCGGCCTCGGCACGACGTCGGCCAAACGCGGGTACTTTTTCGCTGCTGCCGTGCGCAACGGCGAAAAAATCATCGGCGTGCTGGTGATCAAAGTCGACCTCGACCACACCGAAAGCCTGTGGGGCAAAACCCCGGAACAACTGTTGGTCACCGACCACAATGGCGTGGTCATCCTCACCTCGCGGCCGGAGTGGCGATTCCGCTCGACACGCATTCTGAGCGACAGCGAACGCTCGGCAATCACCGCGATTCAGCCGTACCCGACGCGCGAGCCGCGGCCGCTGAACCTCAGCACCGACGCCTGGCTGATCCAGACCCACGACATCGCCGAAACCGGCTGGAGCGTCAGCATCCTCGCACCACGGACACTGATCGACCGCCCGGTGCGCACCGTCGTCGCGATTGGCGGCGCGACGTTGCTGGTGGTGATGCTGTTGGTGGGTTTGATGATGCAGCGCCGTCGGCATTATCTGGAGCGCATCGCCTTCGAGGCCAAGGCGCGGCGTGAGCTGGAGGGCCGGGTCGCCGAGCGCACCAGCGATCTCGAAGGCCTCAACCGACGGCTGAAGCAGGAAGTGCTCGAACGCGAAACCGCCCAGCAGGAATTGGTCCGCGCGCAGGATGATCTGGTTCAGGCCGGCAAACTGTCGGCGCTGGGGACGATGTCGGCGAGCATCAGCCACGAACTCAATCAGCCGCTGGCGGCGATCCGCAGCTACGCGGAAAACGCCGAGGTGTTGCTCGATCATCAACGCACCGACGACGCGCGCGGCAATCTCAAGCTGATCAGCGAACTGACCGGGCGCATGGCCTCGATCATCGCCCACCTGCGCGCCTTCGCCCGGCGCGACCGCCACGCCCCGGAAAGCGTCGCCCTGCAACCGGCGCTCGACGATGCGCTGGCCCTGCTCGCCAAGCGTCGGCGCAGCATGGAAGTCGAACTGATCCGCGATCTACCCGCCGCCACACTGTGGGTCGAGGCCGGTGAAACCCGTCTGCGCCAAGTCCTCGGTAACCTGCTCGCCAATGCCCTCGACGCCCTGACGGAAAAAGGTCCGCCGCGCAAACTCTGGCTGAGTGCCGAATCCACCGCCGACGGCGTCAACCTGTACATCCGCGACAACGGCCCGGGGTTCTGCATGGAAGCCCTTGGCCGCGCCAGCGAGCCCTTCTACACCACCAAGACCCGCACCCAGGGTCTGGGTCTGGGCCTGGCCATTTGTGAAACGCTGATGCGCGCCTTCGGCGGTGAACTGTCGTTCGCCAACCACAAGCAAGGTGGCGCTCTGATTACCCTGCGGCTGCGCGCCGGCGCGCCCGGGGTCAGCCTGCAACCCTCCGAGGACCGAAGTGCATGACCATCGACAATCGCATTCAGGTGGTGTTGATCGACGACGATCCGCACCTGCGTCAGGCCCTCGGCCAGACGCTGGATCTGGCCGGCCTGAAAATCCTGCCCTTGTCTGAAGCCAAGGGTCTGGCTGCGCAACTGGAGCGTGACTGGCCGGGCGTGGTGGTCAGCGATATTCGCATGCCGGGCATGGATGGCCTCGAACTGCTGAGCGAATTGCACGCACAGGACCCGGAGCTGCCGGTGTTGCTGATTACCGGCCACGGCGACGTACCGCTGGCCGTGCAGGCGATGCGCGCTGGCGCTTACGATTTTCTTGAAAAACCCTTCGCCAGCGACGCGCTGCTCGACAGCGTGCGCCGCGCTCTCGCCTTGCGCCGTCTGGTGCTGGATAACCGCAGCCTGCGCCTGGCCCTCAGCGATCGCAATGAGCTGAGCGCGCGGCTGGTCGGGCATTCGACGCCAATGTTGCGTCTGCGCGAGCAGATCGGCGCGCTGGCGGCGACCAAGGCTGATGTGCTGATTCTCGGCGAAACCGGCGCCGGCAAAGAAGTGGTCGCCCGTGCCCTGCATGACCTGTCCAGCCGCCGCAACGGGCCGTTCGTGGCGATCAACGCCGGTGCACTGGCCGAATCGGTGGTGGAAAGCGAACTGTTCGGCCATGAGCCCGGCGCGTTCACCGGCGCGCAAAAACGCCGGATCGGCAAGTTTGAATTTGCCAATGGCGGCACGCTGTTTCTCGATGAAATCGAGAGCATGAGCCTGGACGTGCAGGTCAAATTGCTGCGCATGTTGCAGGAGCGCGTCGTCGAACGACTTGGCGGCAATCAACTGATCCCGCTGGACATCCGCGTTATCGCCGCAACCAAGGAAGACCTGCGCCAGGCTGCCGATCAGGGCCGTTTCCGCGCCGACTTGTATTACCGTCTAAACGTTGCGCCGCTGCGCATTCCGCCGCTGCGCGAACGCGGCGAAGATGCGCTGCTGCTGTTCCAGCACTACGCCGATGAAGCCAGCGCCCGCCACGGTCTGCCACCCCATGAACTGCAACCGGCACAACGCGCCTTGCTGCTGCGTCACACCTGGCCGGGCAACGTGCGCGAACTGCAAAACGCCGCCGAACGCTTTGCCCTGGGTCTGGAGCTGGCGCTGGACAACGGCGCCGAAGGCAGCGCCGGCGCACCGGTCGAAGTCGTCAGCGGCGGGCTTAGCGAGCAAGTGGAAAACTTCGAGAAAACCCTGATCGCCGCAGAACTGGCGCGCTCGCACAGCTCGGTGCGCAGCCTCGCCGAAGCCCTGGGCATTCCGCGCAAGACCCTGCACGACAAGTTGCGCAAACATGGCCTCAACTTCGGCGATAACAGTCAGGGGGACGAAAACGAATGAGCGACCACACTGACCATCTGCAATCGGTGCTGCACCACGACATCCCACTGACCGCCGAGATGGGCCTGACGGTACTCGAGTGGCGTGAACAGCGACTGAGCCTGCATTTGCCGCTCGCGCCGAACGTCAATCACAAGAGCACGATGTTTGGCGGCAGCCTCTACTGCGGCGCGGTGCTGGCCGGTTGGGGCTGGCTGCATTTGCGCCTGAAGGAAGAAGGGATTACCGACGGGCACATTGTGATTCAGGAAGGGCAGATCAGTTATCCGCTGCCGGTGACCGGTGATGCCACGGCAATTTGCCCGGCGGCTGACGCGGCAGTGTGGAAGAAGTTTCTAGCGATGTATCGGCGTCATGGACGGGCGCGGTTGACGCTTGATACGCGGATCGTCAATCAAGGCAGTGAAGAGCACGCCGTGACGTTTACCGGGCAGTACGTTTTGCACCGTTGAAGATCAACGGCCCCTCACCCTGGCCCTCTCCCGGAGGGAGAGGGGACTGACCGAAGTGACTTGCGTTGTTCATCGACCTGAAAGACCGCAGCGATTGCGGATTCAGCAAAACTCGACCAGGTCGACGCGGCTCGCCAATATCCCGCGATCGGCTCCCTCTCCTGGGGGAGAGGGCTGGGGTGAGGGCAATTCCGGATCAGAACCCTAACCCCGGGCCAACTCCAACAACCGCCCACGCCACGAAGCCCTCGCCGGCAACGCCAGAAAGAACTCATTCAACAGCGATTCCCGCGCCGGATAACAAAACGCTTCACCGCGCAAATCCAGCACCTCGCCCCCCGCGCCTTCCAGCACGCCCTGCGCTGCCGCCGTGTCCCACTGCGAAGTCGGCGCCAGCCGCGGATAACAATCCGCGGCGCCTTCCGCCAGCAAACAGAACTTCAGCGAGCTGCCAATGTTGGCCAACTGCAATTCGCCCAGACTGGCACTCAGCCCGGCCAGCAAACGCTCCTGCTCGGGGCTCGAGTGTCGGCGGCTGGCAACCACGGTGAACGTTTCGCCCGGTTTCAGCGTTTCACGCACCTGGATTGCCACCGGCGTACCGTGCTCGTCGCAACGCCACGCCCCAAGCCCGGCGCCGCCGACGTAGTAGCAACCACTGGTCGGCATTGAAACCACGCCAAACACCACCCGACCGTTTTCGATCAGAGCGATGTTGACGGTGAACTCTTCGCTGCCACTGATGAATTCCTTGGTGCCGTCCAGCGGGTCCACCAGCCACCAGCGCTGCCAGCCAGCACGCACGCTTTGCGGGATATTGGCGTCTTCTTCCGACAACACCGGAATGCTCGGGTCCAGCGCTGTCAGCCCAGCGACAATCAGGTGATGCGCGGCCAAGTCGGCTGCGGTCACCGGCGAATCATCGGGCTTGGCCGTGACTTCAACGCCCGCACGCCAGAACGGCAGAATCGCCTCGCCAGCCTGCAATGCCAAAGCAACAACAGGCGCCATCAACGGGTGGGGGAAATTCATCGTCATCTCACTCAAGATTGAAAGAGCCGCGCTGGGTCAGAAGATCACGCGTCAGATACAGCGCCGCCAGCGCACGTCCTTCGGAAAACTGCGGATTGAGCGCCAGCGCCGACAGTTCGCGCAGGTTGACCTTGTCGACTCGCATCGGCTCTGGTTCGTCGCCCTCCAGGCGCTCTTCATACAGATCGGTGGCCAGCACCACCTGAATCTTCTGGCTCATGTAACCGGGCGACAACGACAGCTCCGTCAGATGCTCCAGTTGTCGGGCGCCGAAACCGGCCTCTTCCTTAAGCTCACGCTCGGCCGCTGCCAGTACATCCTCGCCCGGCTCGATCAGGCCTTTGGGCAAGGACAATTCGTAGGCATCGGTGCCACCGCAATACTCTTCGACCAGCACCGCATGTTCGGCATCGAGCATCGCCACGATCATCACCGCGCCGTAGCCCGCGCCCTTGCCGACCAGCCGCTCATACGTGCGTTCCACGCCATTGGAAAAGCGCAGCTTGAGTTCCTCGACCGCGAACAGACGACTGGTGGCGACGATCTCGCGGGCAAGTACGGTGGGTTTCTGGCGCATGCAAAGCTCCTTGGCGTGAACGCGCTACTATAACGCGGCTTTCCCGATTGTTTACCTCGGATATCCTTTCACCGCTCGAGACGTTGCCATGCCTTCATTACCGTGGTCCGACATCGATACCGTTCTGCTGGACATGGACGGCACGTTGCTGGATCTGCACTTCGACAACCACTTCTGGCTCGAACACCTGCCCCAGCGTTACGCCGAACTGCACGGGGTCAGCCGGGCCATGGCCGAGATGGAATTGCAGCCGCTGTTCGAGCGCCATGCCGGCCAGTTGCAGTGGTATTGCCTGGACTTCTGGAGTGCCGAACTGAAACTGTCGGTGCGCGAACTGAAACAGGAAACCGCGCATCTGATCGCGTTGCGCCCGGATGCCGACACCTTCCTTGATGCGATCAAACGCGCCGGCAAGCGGGTGATCATGATCACCAATGCGCACCGCGACTCGCTGTCGCTGAAACTGGAGCGGATCGAACTGGCGCCGTACTTCGAACGGCTGATCAGCTCCCACGATTACGGTTATCCCAAGGAAAATCCGCAATTCTGGGATGCCTTGCAGGCGGATATCGGGTTCGATCCGGCGCGCAGCCTGTTCATCGACGACACCTTGCCGATTCTGCGCAGTGCACGGGATTTTGGCGTGGCGCATTTGCTCGCGGTGAAAGAGCCGGACAGCCGCAAGGGACCGAAAGACACCGCCGAGTTTGCTGCGGTCGAGGATTATCGGGATTTGATTGCAGGGCTGTGAAGCCGGGTTGCCCCAATCGCCAGCAGGCTGGCTCCCCACAGGAGAATGCGGTCACCTGTGGGAGCCAGCCTGCTGGCGATCAGATGGGGTTTACTTCGGAATACGAAGCTTCTGCCCCGGATAGATTTTGTTCACATCCTTGAGCATCGGCTTGTTGGCGTCGAAAATTTTCTGGTACTGATTGGCGTTGCCATAGACGCGCAGCGAAATCGCGCTGAGGGTGTCACCTGCTTTGACCTCGACAAACTCGGCGGCGACTACCACCGGCCCGGTCACGGTGATCTGGTCATCGACGCTGCCCACTCCTTGAATGTTGCCCACCGCCAGAAGAATTTTCTCTTTCTCTTCTTGACTGGCGACTTCACCGGTCACCGTCACCTTGTCGCCGTCCACGGTCGCCTGTACGTTGGGATTGCCCAGCCCGACCTTGTTGATGTGTTCCTTCAATTGCTCGCTGGCATTGGCATTACCGGGAGTCAGCAGATCCAACAGCTTTTCACCGGCTTCCTTCACAAAGCTCAAAAGACTCATAGCGCACACTCCTTGATTTGGGTTCCAGACGCCCAAGCCTAGACCACCCCGGCCAAACCCGGTTCCAGTCCGACCAATGACCCTGTGCGCACGCACGCGGTAGAATCGCCCACCCCGCCAACATTTCCCGGAGCGAAGATGGACATCAAGCAACTGAAATTCCTCATCGCCCTCGACGAAACCCGTCACTTCGGCCAGGCCGCTGCGCGCTGCCACATCACCCAGCCGACCTTGTCGATGCGTTTGCGCAGCCTCGAAGAAGAACTCGACCTGCCGCTGGTCAACCGTGGCCAACGCTTCGAAGGTTTCACCGCGCCGGGCGAACGCGTGCTGGCGTGGGCGCGCACGGTGCTGGCGGCTTATGACGGCTTGCAGGCAGAAGCGGCGGCCTGTCGCGGCAATCTGATCGGTACGTTGCGCCTGGGCGTGGTGCCGCTGTCGAGCTTCGACCCGCTGCCGCTGATGCAACGCCTGCACGCTGCGCACCCGGAGTTGCGCTTCGAATTGTCGTCGCTGAGTTCCGAGCAGGTCCTCGAACACCTGGCCAACAATCGCATCGACATCGGCGTGTCCTATCTGGAACGTCTGGACGGCGAGCGCTTTGATTCTCTGGCCTTCGACGAAACGCGCATGGGCCTGCTTTACGATCAGCGCTCCTTCACCTTTGGCGAAGAACCGCTGAGCTGGGAAGCGCTGATCGAACTGCCGCTGTGCATGCTCACCAGCGGCATGCATTTTCGCCAGTCCATCGACCACAACTTCCACAGCCGCGGCCTGACCCCACAACCCCTGCTGCAAACCGACGCCGTGCATCAATTGTTACAGGCCGTACACGGCGGCTTTTGCTGCGCAATCATGCCGCTGGATGGCGGTGCGGAAACCCTGGCTGATCACCTGCGCCTGCAACCGATCGAAAATGCCCGCACGCTGGCGCCGCTGGGCCTGATCATGCGCCGTGGCGCGCCGCGTTCAGCGCTGGCGGAAGCCTGTTTCGCGCTGTACCAGAAATCGCCCAAAGAGGCTTGATCGACGGCATCTATCGGTAGATCGGTAATAGCGATTAGACGCGACAACTTGCCGCGCCTAGTCTTGACCTAGATCAAACCGTCGGTGATGCCATGAACGCCAAGCGTCCAGCCTGCGCGGCGCCAGCCCTCGAAACGCCCGCGCCCGCCGCCAGCCAGACCTACAGCTACAGCGATTTGCCCCGTGAGGAATCGGCCAGCACTGCGCTGGCCGAAGAAGTCGCGTTGGCGATTGCCTACAACGGCATCAGCCAGGCGGTGATGCTGGTGACGCCAACGGATCTGGAAGACTTCATTGTCGGCTTCAGCCTCGGCAGCGGCATCATTGAAGACGCCAGCGATATCTACGACCTGCAACTGACCGGCTCGGGCTCAGCGCAATATGCGCAGGTGACCATCGCCAATCGCGCTTTCTGGAACCTCAAGCAACAGCGTCGGCAATTGGCCGGCACCAGCGGTTGCGGTTTGTGCGGTGTCGAAGCGGTGGAACAGGCGCTGCCCGATCTCAAGGTTTTGCCCGGTGCGCCGCTGCCGCCGATCGCCTGGCTCGACGGCCTGCGCCAGCGGATCGGCGCGTTTCAGCCGCTGGGCCAGCATTGCGGCGCGGTGCATGCCGCGGTGTTCATGAATGCCAGCGGCGAGTTGCTGCTCGGTCGCGAAGACATCGGCCGGCACAACGCCCTCGACAAGCTGATCGGCGGACTGATCCGCCAGAAGATTATGACCGAGGGCGGCCTGGCGATTGTCACCAGCCGTTGCAGTCTCGAACTGATCCAGAAGGTCCTGCGTGCCGGTATCCAGACCCTTGTCAGTCTGTCGGCACCGACCGGCCTTGCCGTGCAATGGGCACGGCGCCACAACCTCAATCTCATCCACCTGCCGCAGAAAAGTGCGCCGCGGGTGTACAGCCCCGCGATGGAGAATCAAGCGTGAGCCAACATCATCAAGCCGACCAGAAACCTGTCCCGCGCTACAAGCCTTACAAAGGTGCCGCCGGCGGCTGGGGCGCCCTGATCAGTGTGGCTCAGGCCTGGTTGACCAGCGACAACGCGCTGAAGAACCTGCGCATGATGCTCAAGACCAACCAGAACGGCGGCTTCGACTGCCCTGGCTGCGCCTGGGGTGATTCGCCGGAAAGCGGCATGGTCAAGTTCTGCGAAAACGGCGCCAAAGCGGTGAACTGGGAAGCAACCAAGCGCCGCGTCGATGCGAAGTTCTTCGCCAAGCACAGCGTCACTGCGTTGCTGGAGCAGAGCGACTACTGGCTGGAATATCAGGGCCGGCTGACAGAGCCGATGGTCTACGACGCTGAAACCGATCGCTACAAGCCGATCAGTTGGGAAGATGCGTTTGCCCTGATCGGCAAGCATTTGCGCAATCTGCCGAGCCCGGATCAGGCCGAGTTCTACACCTCCGGTCGTGCCAGTAACGAAGCGGCGTATCTGTATCAGTTGTTCGTACGCGCCTATGGCACCAACAATTTCCCTGACTGCTCGAACATGTGCCACGAGGCCAGCGGTGTGGCGCTGGCGCAAAGTGTCGGCGTCGGCAAGGGCACGGTGACGTTCGATGATTTCGAGCACGCCGATGCGATTTTTGTCTGGGGCCAGAACCCTGGCACCAACCATCCGCGGATGCTCGAGCCATTGCGTGAAGCGGTGAAGCGCGGCGCGCAGGTGGTGTGTATCAACCCGTTGAAAGAGCGCGGCCTGGAACGTTTCCAGCACCCGCAGCACCCGATCGAAATGCTTACCAACGGCGACAAACCGACCAACACCGCGTATTTCCGTCCGGCACTGGGCGGCGACATGGCGGTGCTGCGCGGCATGGCCAAGTTTCTGCTGCAATGGGAACGCGACGCACAGAAGGCCGGCGAGCCGGCGGTGTTCGATCACGACTTCCTCAATGCCCACAGCGCCAACGTGCTGGAATACCTCGGTGTGGTCGATGACACGTCGTGGGAGCAGATCGTCGAGCAGTCGGGCCTGACCTTGGTCGACATCGAACAAGCCGCGCGTATGTACGCCAAAGGCAAGAACGTGATCATGTGCTGGGCGATGGGCATCACCCAGCATCGCCATTCGGTGCCGACCATCCAGGAAATCGCCAACCTGATGCTGCTGCGCGGCAACATCGGCAAGCCGGGCGCCGGTCTCTGTCCAGTGCGTGGTCACAGTAACGTGCAGGGCGACCGCACCATGGGCATCAACGAACGTCCGCCGGTGGCGTTCCTCGATTCGCTGGAGCGGCGCTTCCAGTTCAAGGTGCCGCGCCACAATGGGCACAACGTGGTCGAGGCGATCCACGCGATGGCCGAGGGCCGCGCCAAGGTGTTCATCGGTCTGGGCGGCAACTTCGCCCAAGCCACGCCGGACAGCCCACGCACCTTCCAGGCGCTGCGCAACTGCGACCTGACCGTACAGATCAGCACCAAGCTCAACCGCAGCCACTTGGCTCACGGCAAAGACGCGCTGATCCTGCCGTGCCTGGGTCGTACCGACATCGATATTCAGAGCGAAGGCCCGCAAGCGGTCACCGTGGAAGACTCGTTCAGCATGGTTCACGCCTCCAACGGCCAGTTGCAGCCGCTGTCGAACCAGATGCGCTCGGAGCCGTCGATCATCGCCGGCATCGCCGCCGCGACGTTGGGCAGCAAACCGGTGGACTGGAACTGGCTGGTCGCCGATTACGCACGCATTCGCGAACTGATTGCCGACACCATCCCGAACTTCAAGGACTTCAACGAGAAGGTGAAAAAGCCGGGTGGTTTCTACCTCGGCAACAGCGCTGGCGCGCGCAAGTGGAACACGCCGTCGGGCCGGGCCAATTTCCGTCCGAACCTGCTGCCCGTGGATCTGGTGCACGAACGCACCCGCGCCACCGGGCAACTACCGGACCTGATCCTGCAATCGATGCGTTCCCACGATCAGTACAACACCACGATTTACGGTCTCGACGACCGTTATCGCGGCGTCAAAGGCCAGCGTGACGTTTTGTTCGTCAACGAGGCCGACATCATTCGCCTGGGTTTCCGTCCGGGGCAGAAGGCCGACATCGTGTCGCTGTGGGACGATGGCCGGGAGCGCCGGGTGAAAGGTTTTACATTATTGGCGTTCGATATTCCTGCCGGCCAAGCGGCGGCGTACTATCCGGAAGTCAATCCGCTGGTGCCGCTGGAAAGTACCGGTGATGGCAGCCACACGCCGACATCGAAATTCATTGCGATCCGGCTGGAAGCGGCGAGTGAGAGCGGGTTGATCATGGCCAAAACCGCTTAATCGGCGCTTGCATTGGCCCCTTCGCGAGCAGACTCGGTCCCACATGGGATTGCATTCCAAGTGGGACCGAGCCTGCTCGCGAAAGCAATGGAAGTGCCCACTTACCTGCTGGGCCGGACGCTTTTCCAACGCCCACAAAAAAGGCCGTTTTTACATAAAAACGGCCTGTCCGAAGTAGCTAAAGACCGGCGAAAAACGGTTAAGTTCCAGTGAAAAAACAGTAACTTGCAATATTGTATACAAGTCGTGTTATTCGTCGGATTTTGATTGTCACGCCCATTGCAGAGCCTCAGGATCGGCGCCGTCATCCCTTTGAGGCTCATCCTCTATGAAGTTCTCCTCGATTCTCTTGTTGTCCCTTGGCCTGGTCAGTGGCTTCGCTTCTGCCGGCGGCACCACCGAAGCAGGTGTGGGCGGCGCATTGGGCGGGGTTCTTGGCTCGGTCGTCGGTCAGTCTATAGGCGGCAATACAGGTTCCACCATTGGCGCAGCCTTGGGCGGCGCAGGTGGTAGCGCAGTCGGCGCAGACCGCCACAGCCGTGGCGAAGCCGCCATTGGCGGTGCGTTGGGCGCAGCCGGCGGTAACGTCGTAGGTCGCAGTCTGGGCGGCACCACCGGCAGCCTGATCGGCTCCGCGGCAGGTGGCGGTGCAGGTGGCGCACTGGGTAACTACATGGGCCGCGATGATGACGATGATCGTCATCGCGATCGCCGCTACGATGATCGCCGTTACTACCGCGATCGTGGTCACCCAGGCCGCGGCCATGCTTACGGCCACCGCAAGCACCACAAGCACTATCGCCACCGCTAAGGCGCAGGCTTGAACAAAAATCGCAGCCCGAGGGCTGCGATTTTTTTTGCCTGTTTCAGACGGCCAAACGTTCCAGCGCTGCGCGCAGCCCGGGCGGAATCGGCACCGGTTGATTGCTCGCCCGGTCCACGAAGACATGAACGAAGCGCCCGGCTGCGCAGGCCTCCACTTCTCCGACCTTGAACACGGCCAATTCGTATTGCACCGAACTGTTGCCCAGCTTGCCCACGCGCATGCCGATTTCGATCAGATCCGGGAAGGCGATCGAGGCGAAATAATCGCAGGCTGAGCTGACGACAAAACCGACTACTTCGCCGTCATGGATATCCAGCCCGCCGACCTGGATCAGATACGTGTTCACGGCGGTGTCGAAGAAGCTGTAATAAGTGACGTTATTGACGTGGCCGTAGGCGTCGTTGTCGTGCCAGCGTGTGGTGATGGGCTGGAAGTGTGGGTAGTCGGTGCGTTGGGGTGTCGGGTTGGACATTTGATCAGCGATTCCTGAAGGTCTTTTGGCGAGTCTAAGTCAAAACTGTGCGACGGCTTTCGCGAGCAGGCTCGCGCCCACCAGAGACCGCGATTCAAAATGTGGGAGCAAGCCTGCTCGCGAAGACGTCAGCAAAGCCGCACTATTTCAACGATCAGCAAACCCCTTCCCCTGCGCCGCCAGTTCGCCAATCAACCGCGCCGGTTTCCACTGATCACCCTGGCGCGTCTCCAGCGCCAGCAGACACTGATGGATATCCGCCAGCCCTTGCTGATCCGCCCAAGCCATAGGCCCGCCCTTGTCGGCCGGGAAGCCGTAGCCGTTCAGGTACACCAGATCGATGTCATGGGCCGACTCGGCAATGCCTTCCTGGAGAATTTTCGCGCCCTCGTTGACCAGCGCCAGCAGGCAGCGCTCGAGAATTTCCTCAGGACCGATCTCGCGGCGCTGGAAACCCAGCCCTTCACTGACCTGCAACACCAGTGCGTCAACCTCGGGGTCATGCTCCGCCTGCCGACTGCCGGGTTCGTAATGGTAATAACCGTTGCCGGATTTCTGCCCAAAGCGGCCCAGCTCGCACAGACGGTTGTCGACCTGCACCTCTGGCGCATCCTGGCCCTTGCCGGCCAGTTCGCGGGCACGCCACTCCAGGTCGATACCGACCACGTCGTACATGCGGAAGGGTCCCATAGCGAATCCGAAACCCTGCAGCGCTGCATCAACCTGATGCGGGTAGGCGCCTTCGAGCAGCATCTTGCGTGCTTCCAGCACGTACGGGTGCAACATGCGATTGCCGATGAAGCCATGGCAATTGCCCGATACCACGCTGACCTTGCCCATGCGCTTGCCCAGCGCCAGAGCTGCCTCAAGGGCCGCCGGTGAAGTCTGCGCACCGCGGATGATCTCCAACAGTTTCATGATGTGCGCCGGGCTAAAGAAATGCAGGCCCAGCACTTGCTCCGGACGGCGCGTGGCCGCGGCAATCGCATCGATATCCAGCGCCGAAGTATTGCTGGCCAGCAGTGCTTCAGGCTTGAGCAGGCCATCCAGTTCGCGAAAGATCTTTTGCTTGAGCTCAAGATTTTCGTACACCGCTTCGATCACCAGATCGACATTGCGAATCGCCGCATAGTCGGCGGCGGCACTGACCCGGGCAATACGCACGTCAGCCTCCGCCTGATCGATCCGTCCCTGGCGCACATTGTGCGCGTAGGTTTCGGCGACAGCGGCAAGCGCCTGTTCGAGCATCTGTGGGTTGTTATCCACCCATTGCACCGCAACGCCGGCGTTGACCAGGCACATGACAATGCCGCGGCCCATGGTCCCCGCACCGATCACCGCGGCTTGCTGAATATCGAAGGATGTCTGGCTCATGTTGTTCTCTTGTTGGCGATCCAAAGACTGGAATCACCATAGTCAGCCAATGAGGTTTTTTGAAGTTTATTACCGTGATGGTTGGTATTCAGCGGATGGATACAGGCGCGTTTTTTGTAGGAGCGAGCCTGCTCGCGAAGGGGCCAAAGGCTTGAAATCAAGGTGCCTGATCCTGCGTTTTCGCAGGTTCGCTTCCACAAAAGTCCCGGTCACCCAGTTAGATTGTCAGCAGCCCAACTGCGCACTTCGGCAAAGGGATATTCCTCCAGCGCCGCGAACCCGGAAATCGTCCGCGCCTTGAGTTTGGTGAACAGCGGCACGCTTATCCCGCACAAAAACCGCGTCAACCGCTCGGCCGTTGGCATCACACCGGTGTGCTGCTCGTGCTTGTGGATAAATTCGCCACACAGCTGCGCAAAGTTTTCATCCACAAGCGCTGGCAGCTCCGGCGCTGCTGGCAACCGTGCAACGTGGCCGTGACACACCGAACAATGCCCACACTGTTGCGGGGCATTGCGGTCGCCGAAATATTCGGCCAGGCGATAACCCAGGCAGCGTTCGCTGGCGAACATCGCAAGCATGGCGTGAATGCGGGTGATTTCAGCCTGCTCATGGCGGGCGAAATAGTCGTGTAGCTCGGTACTCAAATGTTCACTATCGAAATCACTGCGCAGCAAGCTGTACACCTCGGTCATCTGCTTGCTTTCCAGCTCGATCCAGCCTTTTTCCTGGAAGTAATCCAGCGCCTTCACCACCCGACTGCGCTCGGCAGAATACTGCGCGTACATTGCGTCGAAATTCACCGTGGCCCACGAACGTGCACGGGTTGAGGTCTGGATCAGTGCGGCAACGAAGTCCCGGCGTTCGCCGTCAAAACGCTCAAGCAGAACCTCCGGCTCCAGCTGGTATTTGAATCGGTATTCGGCGTAATAGGCATAGCGCGGCGCTATCAAGCCGCGCAGTTCCAACTGAACCAGCAAAGTCTTCAACGGCAACGAGCGGATATTGCTCTGGTCCGCCAGCGGGCCAAGCATGAACTCCCACTGCCCCTGCACTGCCGAGGCCTTGATTTCATCCAGCACGTAACGAATGCCTGCACGCTCCGGGGTGTCGCCGTAGACAAAGTTTTCCAGCACGTTGAGGCTGTCGCGATTGGCCAATACCAGGCAATCGGATGGCTGCCCGTCACGACCGGCGCGGCCGATTTCCTGACTGTAGTTTTCGATGGATTTGGGCAGGTCGAAATGCACCACGTTGCGAATGTCGCTCTTGTCGATGCCCATGCCGAACGCGATAGTCGCAACGATGCAATTGGACTGCCCGGCCATGAAGCGTTTCTGGATCGCTTCGCGTTGGTCGTGAGGCAGACCGGCGTGATACGCCTCGGCCTGAATGCCATTGCGTTCAAGGTGCTCGGCGATGTGTGCGGCGGTTTTCTGCAAGGTCACGTAGACGATGCTCGGCTGGCCCGCTCGCGCGCTCATCCACTCGACCAGACGCCGGCGCTTGTCCTCACCGCGCACCGGTTCGACCAGCAGATTGAGGTTGGGCCGGTAGAAGCCGGTGCTCACCACGTCCTCGGCGGCGATATTGAATTTGGCCTGCATGTCGGCGATCACGTTCGGCGTTGCCGTAGCGGTCAGCAGCAGGGCTTGCGGGATGTTGAACTGGTGCTGGTAGTCCGGCAGCTTGAGGTAGTCGGGACGGAAATTGTGCCCCCACTCGGAAATACAGTGCGCCTCGTCCACGACCAATAACGAGATGGGTACCTGCTGCAGAAAGTTGCGAAAGCGCTCGTTCTTCAAGCGCTCCACCGAGACCATCAGGATCTTCAATTCACCTGAGCGGGCGCGAGCCATCACCGCACCGGCGTCATCGCGATTCTGCGCCGAATCGATGCTGCCGGCCGAGATGCCATGGCGCTGCAGAAAAGCCAGTTGATCCTGCATGAGCGCCAGCAGCGGCGACACTACCAGCGTCAGGTGCGGCAACAACAGCGCCGGCAGTTGATAGCAAATCGACTTGCCGGAACCGGTGGGGAAAATGGCCGCGGCCGAGCGCCCGGCCAGTACCGCACTGATCGCGGCTTCTTGTCCGGGTCGAAACTGTGAGAAACCAAAAACCTGTTCCAGGGTGTTGTGCATTCGCTGTCACTCCGTTGACCGCTGCCATGCCAACAGCCTAGCGGGCGATTGCAGCGAGTCGAGAAAAGGTCGGGGTCAAATCGATTCGGGATGATACCGCGTGGAGGAATGCTCAACGCAAGCGCACGGGGAATGCGATTGAAAAGCGCCGTTTCCGTTCAAGCGAGTGTCAGACGCCTGGAAACTTCCTACTGAATCCGAGGTACACGTTATGAAGTTCCATCACGAATCGTCTGCCGCAAAAGTAGGAATAATCACTGGTCGATTCTTTGCCAAAACAAACCGCGAAAACCTGTAGGAAAGATCGCTCAATTGACGAAAAAGTCCCTACGAAAGCTGTCCACTGCGGCTGTCTTGTCTCACCGCAAAACGCCCTTCTATAGTGACCGGCGCGGCCTGACACACCACCAGCCCGCCCGAACGCCTCAGCACAGGACACGCTTGACCATGATCAACCGCTACCGCCCGCTCAAGACCCGCTACAGCGAAAACCCGGTCCTGCTCATCGACAGCCATGCCAGCCCGCGCGATCTTATCGACGCCGCCGATCAGCGCTTGCGCGCGGCCGGCGACCTGCTGGAAACACTCTATTGCCTATGTTTTAAACAGGCAGATGTGAAAGACATCCCCAATATCGTCAACGCGCTTTATTTACTGGTACAAGATGGCTGCGACTTGCTGGAAGTCGCCAAACAGAACTCACCACAAACGACTTATAACTGATCAGCACTACAAATACAGAAACAACAGAACGCTTTATTTATTCACACAACCACCACTAACTTGCTTGCTCTTACAACTAAACAAGGGCAACACCATGACAGTTTTAACGATTTTCTTTTGCGGCACCGGTTCCAACAAGTTTGATGTCACCCATGAAAACTTCTGGGACGGTGAACTGGTTTCGACACTGGCCGCGAACCATGCGGGCCGCGAGTTCGCCGAATGGATCGTCGTCGACGGGCCGGGCAGTGGCAACCTGCAAGCCGACGATCTGTTTACCAAAACCAAGGAGTACGGCCTCACCGGCACACTGTTCGGCAAAGGCTGGGATGAAAACGTGCAGCACGCCGTGAATATCATCAAGGGCAAATGCAGCTGGCGGCGCGAACAACTTACTGAACAAGAATACAACCGTCTGAAAGCCGCCGGCATTCCTATCGAAGATGTAAAAGTCGAAGGCTCGTGGCTCTGGCGTAAATATAACTACGGCGAGCGCAGCGTGACCCAGCAAACGTTACAAGAGCAAATCATCAAGACGTTCCGCAAGGACGGCGTAATCCCGACTCAAGTCAATCTGGTGGGCTGGAGCCGTGGCGGGATCAGCTGCCATATGTTGGCGAACGCGATGTTGAATGATCCACAACTGAACCATATTCCGGTGAATATCTTCGCTCTTGATCCGGTACCGGGCATTGGCAACTTCCAGGACCAGCGCGTCAGGCTCGGTGCCAACGTCAAAGAGTACGTCGCGTTCTATGCCCGCGATGAGCGCTCCAAAGGCTTCAGCTGTGTCATTCCACAGACCGCGGTCGGCACCAAAACCAGCATCTACCCAATGGCCGGCCGCCACGCGACCATGGCCGGTAACGCCACCGCCGCCGGTGGCGTACCGACCAGCAGCAGCGATCTGAAAACCTTCATCGAACCGGGCCGCGTCGTCCGCCACTTCGCCGAAACCTGCCTCAAACGCTGGGGCGTGCAACTGAACAAAACCCTGAACCTCAGCGAAGCCGACCTGCTGCGCCTTACCGGTGCCATTGCCAGCGCCGAAGCGCGATACAAACTGATGCACAAGGTTTCCTACACCTATTTCACCGAACTCGATCAAGGCGAACGTTATGTGTCGCTGGGCAGCAAAGGGGTGCCGTTCTCGGCGGTGAAGGGTTCGATCTACGCGCCGGCAACGGGGTTGACGACCAGCGTGCTGGAGTTGGCGGCGTATAAACATCTGCGTTGAAAAGTGAACAGCCGTTGATAGCAACGTCCGATGAGATCTTCATACCGGTCCTACGCAGGCAGACTCTTTGTCTTCTATCGGGGTTGGGGGATGCGAACTTATAGTCGTGGCTGTCGCTGTTCACTTAGCGGCTCAGGTTTGGTCACCTGAAAACAGAGATAACTGATGCATGCCCTTGTATGCTGCCAGCACATTCTGTCGGCACGCTTAATGGCGGCTGTGTTTGGGACGCTTCGGCGTACCGGGTTATCTCTGCCGGTTTGACCAACTTGAACACAGTCCGCCTCCACCGCTTGGTCACGGTAGCAGCGGTTTTCGTTGCCTTCAGAGATGTCAAAAAAATGAAAACATGGAATGAGTTTCTCACCGATCGCTACCACCCACTCGAATCCAGCCTCACCGACACCAAGCCCCTGCTCATCGACACCGCCGCCAACCCGCAAGACATCCTCGAATGTGCAGTCCAGCGTCTGCGCGCTTCCAGCGACCTGCTCCGCACCCTGTACTGCCTCAACTTCAAACAAGCCGACGTCGAAGACATCCCCCACATCACCCACGCGCTTTATCTGTTGACGCAGGACGGCTGTGACCTGCTGCAGGTCGCGCAGCAGCGGATGCTCAACTGGAAAGCACCGACCGGAGCTTGAGTGATTACACCGCTCTCAACTAACCGTCGAGAGAGGTAAACAAGGCAATTAACCATCGGAGTAATCATGAGCAAATTCTTTGACGAACTGATGGAAAGCGTGCGGGAAATGGACGAGATTTTACGCAGTGAGCGTCTCACTCCCAGTCCACCTTTTCACCGAAAACAGACGACAAAACCGCGTTGTCGTTTGAGCAAAAACAAGCCTGCTACGACAAGGTACGCCGCTCGAATTACCTGGCCAGCCTTCATATCGAGGGCTGCGACACCCACCGCACCGATGCCGACAAGCCGCTTCCTTCGCGTGAGTCAGCCCTCGAAAAGCATCGTGAAAACAAAGACTGATTAGAAATCACACTACCTATAAGTGGCATTATTCTAGCTGTATTGCGTGGATACAATTGGAATAATGCCATTTAGAAACTTGGACACTGCAGATCTACCCAATCGAGCATCCTTCCGCTTAAGTGCTATTATTCTGGCAGTTAAATTTAAAAAATGACGGAATACTGCCACATGGCAAAGAGAACAGCGCCGCTTTTGCCCTCCACTGCTCGACTTCTGGTCGACTTTGGCGAACGCCTGAAGCTGGCTCGCCTGCGCCGCAAATTGACGGCCAAGCAAGTCGCCGAACGATCTGGCATGTCACTGACAACCTTGCGCAATGTGGAGACGGGACGATCAGGAGTAACCATCGGCGCCTACCTTTCGGTCATGCAAGTGTTGGGATTGGAGAAGGATCTGAACAAACTCGCTGCAGCCGATGAGATGGGACGCCAGTTGCAGGATGCGCAGTTAATGCCTGCAACACGATCCGCAGTAAAAAAAAACCAGCGAGTACGAGCAGCCAGTGCGGTAAAAAAGGGCGCATCCGAATACCTCGGGACTTCAAACGTTACCGATGCCGCCACTACCACGAAAATTCCGGCTGACTTCCCACTCAACACACACTCACTCTCCAGCCTCTTGAACAAGAAGAAAAAGGCCGGCCCCCCAACAGGTGAAGAATGACGCTGATTGCTGTTTATGCAGATTGGGAGTCCTTGAAAGGCGCCAGACGCCTCGGATTTCTACATGCAAGAAAAACACGCAACACCAACGTGTTCGAATTTGAATACGACCCCAAGGCGCTGGCCGATCCCGAGTTGAATTTCATAACCCTGGACCCGCGCATCGGCCCCTTCGAAGGCCGCCAATTCCCCGGAGAACATCAGAGCCGCTTTGGCGTCTTTGCAGACTCGAGTCCTGATCGTTGGGGCCAAATGCTTATGAAGCGCCGTCTGGAGAGGGACATTCGCGACGGTTTGCTTCCCCGCAACAGCAAGTTGTTTGAATCCGATTACCTGCTTGGCGTGCACGACCTGTTCCGCGTCGGCGCCCTTCGCTACAAACTTAATGACGAAGGCAACTTCCTCGACGACCGCGACGGTGTTGCCGCCCCACCCTTTGTCGAGCTACGTGCCTTGGAACAGGCAAGTCTCGCCCTGGAAAACGATAGGGACAACACAGCCCTCGATGGCCGCGAATGGCTAAGAATGCTCATCGCACCAGGCGGCTCGCTGGGCGGCGCCAGGCCGAAAGCCAGCGTCGTCGACGAGTTCGGCCAACTGTGGATCGCCAAATTCCCAAGTACGAGAGATGACTACGATGTAGGTGGTTGGGAATTTGTAGTAAACGCTTTGGCAGTCAATTGTGGCCTACGTGTTGCCACCGGCATGGCCCGACGCTACGCAAGCGATCACCACTGCTTCCTGGTGAAGCGTTTCGACCGAACCGAACACCGTGGCCGACACCACTTCGCATCAGCCATGACCATGACGAACCGCGTGGACGGGGACGACGCCTCAACCGGCGCCAGCTATCTAGAGTTGGCGGAAGTCATCATGGAACACGGCTCGGAACCCAATGCAGACCTTCGCGAACTGTGGTCACGAATCGTCTTCAACATCCTGGTCTCCAACACTGACGACCACCTGCGAAACCACGGTTTTATTCTGGATCCTGGTCGGGGATGGCGATTGTCGGCAGCCTACGACATGAATCCGGTGGCACACGCGGATGGGTTGAAGCTGAACATCACAGATTCTGACAATGCGCTGGATTTGGAGCTGGCGAGGGAAGTAGCAGAGTATTTTCGCGTCAGTCGCAGCGATACAAAGGAAATCATTGAGAACTTTCAAGAAACGATCAAGCAATGGTCGGCCTTGGCAGACACGCTAGGGCTATCGAGACGCGAGCAAGAAAAAATGATCAGTGCATTTCATGATTAAGAAAGTTAAGCCCAATGAATCCCGAAACACCACCCACAAAAAAGCCGCCCCTAAAGGGCGGCTTTTTCATTCACAACAAACCAATCTTACAACTTCGGCCCTGCAGCCTTGATCGCGTCGCTCACTTCGAACTTCTTGAAGTTCTCGATGAACAGACCGGCCAGTGCTTTCGCAGCCTCGTCGTATGCGGCCTTGTCAGCCCAGGTGTTGCGTGGGTTGAGCAGGACGGTGTCGACGCCCGGGACGGCCAGTGGCACGTCGAGGTTGATGGTGTCGAGGTGTTCGGTGGCGGCACCGATCAGTGCGCCGCTCTGGATCGCTGCGATCACCGCGCGGGTGGTCGGGATGTTGAAGCGTTTGCCGACGCCGTAGCCGCCGCCGGTCCAGCCGGTGTTGACCAGATAGACCTTGGAGCCGAAGCCGCGGATGCGCTTGATCAGCAGCTCTGCGTATTCGCCGGCCGGGCGCGGGAAGAACGGTGCGCCGAAGCAGGTGGAGAAGGTCGACTTGATGCCGCTGCCCGAACCCATTTCAGTCGAGCCCACCAGTGCGGTGTAGCCGGACAGGAAGTGGTACGCCGCTTGTTCTTCGTTGAGGATCGACACTGGCGGCAGTACGCCGGTCAGGTCGCAGGTCAGGAAGATCACCGCGTTCGGCTCGCCACCGAGGTTCTTCTCGGAACGCTTGGCCACGTGCTCAAGCGGGTAGGCGGCACGGCTGTTCTGGGTCAGGCTGACATCGGCATAGT
Organism: Pseudomonas sp. 15C; assembly: GCF_055484735.1. Taxonomy (NCBI): domain Bacteria; kingdom Pseudomonadati; phylum Pseudomonadota; class Gammaproteobacteria; order Pseudomonadales; family Pseudomonadaceae; genus Pseudomonas; species Pseudomonas sp. 15C. The sequence goes on from NZ_JBUDGD010000005.1 coordinate 93,617, forward strand.
CGGCGTGCTTGGCGTCGTCGATGACGACGTTTTCCAGCACCGCGCCGTGCTTGATGGCTTTCCAGATGACCGGCTCGTTCTTCTCGGAGAGGTCGATGCACTTGGCATAGCAACCGCCTTCGATGTTGAACACCACGCCTTCGCCCCAGCCGTGTTCGTCGTCACCGATCAGGTAACGGCTTTCGTCGGCCGAGAGGGTGGTTTTACCGGTGCCCGACAGACCGAAGAACAGGGTCACGTCGCCTTCTTCGCCGATGTTGGCGGCGCAGTGCATTGGCAGCACGTCAGCGGCCGGCAGCAGGAAGTTCTGCACGGAGAACATCGCTTTCTTCATTTCACCGGCGTAACGCATGCCGGCGATCAGCACTTTCTTCTGCGCGAAGTTGATGATCACGCAACCATCGGAGTTGGTGCCGTCACGCTCAGGCACGCACTCGAAGTTGGCCACGTTGAGCACTTGCCACTCATCACGGCCAGCCGGATTGTACTGGGCCGGGTTGATGAACAGGCAACGACCGAACAGATTCTGCCAGGCAGTCTGGGTGGTCATTTTCACGGCCAGGTAGTGATCTTCCGCAGCGCCTACATGCACGTGGGAGACAAAGTGCTCTTGCGCATTGTTGAAGGCTTCTACGCGAGCCCACAGGGCATCGAACTTGTCGGCCGGGAACTTGCGATTGATCGGGCCCCAGGCGATTGCAGCCTGGGTGGAAGGCTCTTCAACGATGAAACGGTCGACTGGCGAACGGCCGGTGCGATGACCGGTGCGGACTACCAGAGCGCCGGTATCGGCAAGCTCGCCCTCACCGCGTTGCAGGGCTTCTTTTACCAGATCATCAACACTCAGATCGGTGTACACGGCGTTATTGGCTTGCGTCATGAGGTTCCCCGTCGGCCAGTGGCCGAGTGTGCTCCAAACGTTTTGTAGTAGAAAGTCGTGCACTACTACCGCGAAAAAAGTGGGCCGGATTATGCCAGAAAAGCCCAAAAAGAGTAGGGTCCTCCCGTCGTAACGGCGAAATTCCGTCGCTACGCAGTGAATTTACCTGCGCTGAACCGTTTTAGTGCCGGGTATCTGACGGCGTGTCGACACCCGCGCCAGCGAACAATTGAGCGATATCGGCCGAGTCGAACACGTACTGCTGATTGCAGAACTGGCAATCGATCTCGACCTTGCCGCCCTGTTCAGCCGCCAGCGCCAGCGCATCCTCCAGCCCAAGACTGACCAGCGCATTGCCGGAGCGTTCCCGCGAGCAGCTGCAGTTGAAGCGCAAATGCTGCACATCGAACAGGCGAACTTGCTCTTCGTGATAGAGGCGATGCAGCACGGTTTCGTTGTCCAGGCTGAGCAACTCATCGGCGCCCAGAGTGCTGGCCAGCGCGGTGAGGTGCTGCCAACTGGCGGCGCGATCTTCCTCGTCTTTCAAGCGATCAGCAGGCAATTGCTGCAGCAGCATGCCACGGGCACGACGGCCGTCGGCGAACAGTTTGAAGCGAGTGCCGACCTGTTGCGACATGACGAAATAGTTGGTGAAGCAATCCGACAGGGTTTCGCCGTCGAGATCAACGATGCCCTGATAACGCTGGCCAACGGTCGGGTCGACGGTCAGGGCCAGTACGCCGTTGGGCATCAGGTCTGCCAGGGTGGCGTCGGCGGCAATCTGCTCGGCGTCATAGCGCGCCAGGCCACGGATTTCGCGTTCGCTAGAGCATTCGATCATCAGCAGCGGAATCGGCCCTTCGGAGCGCGCCTGCAAAATCAGCAGACCGTCGAACTTCAAAGTGCCGACCATCAGCGATGCCGCCGCCATCAATTCGCCGAGCAACTGCGCCACCGGCTCCGGGTACGGGTGCTTGGCAAGAACCTCGGCGTAGCTGCGCTCAAGCGCGACCAGTTCGCCGCGAGTGTCGCTGTCGTCGAAGATGAAACGTTGGGTGAAATCGGTATCCGTTAGGTCGGTCATAGGTCCGGGTATCTGAAGGTGATGACAAAATGATTACAAAAAGTGAAAATTTGCGGTTCTTGGCACCCTTTTTGGTGCCGGCGTTTTGGCCATGGGAGGCATTTTATGAACAATCCGGGTTTGTTCCAATCAAGGTGGAACCTCGGCCGGCTGGTTCTGTGTAACGTAGTGCCATTGGCGCTACTGGCTTTCTGGTTATGGCCTACAGGCCAGATGCTGTGTGTGATTTTCGACGAGTGGCTGTTCCGCTCGCTCAACACACCGCTGGCCAGCAACCCGATATGGCTCCACATCTGGGCAATTGCAAGTCTGCGCCCGTTCGACATCGTTGTCGGTCTGATTTTGCTGACGCTGCTTATCAAGGGCGACTGGGTGTTCAAGGCGATCGACGTGCGCCGCGCATTTTTCGGTTTTTTCTCGATCCTGCTGCTGATGGTGGTGATCCGCGCGCTGTTTTCCAGATTCGCCGATCACATGGGCTGGCAGCACAACAGCCCATCGATGGTCCTCGAAGGCGCGGTGCATATCAGCGATTACTTCCCGCATCTGGAAAAGACCTGGGAGCTGAAGGACCGCTCCGGGCAGAGTTTTCCCGGTGATCACGCTTCGGTGCTGTTGATCTGGGCGTTGTTCATGGCGGTGTTCAGCCGCACGGTGGGCCAGTTTCTGACGGTCTGGGGCTTGGCGCTGTTGTTCATGTTGCCGCGCCTGGTGGCCGGTGCGCATTGGGGTCAGGACGATTACATCGGCGGCGTATTGCTGGCGGTGTGGGCGTTGGGTTGGGGTTATTACACGCCGTTCGCTTATCACGCGGCAAATTTCTGGCTGAAGGTGACTGCGCCGATTTTTGCGTTGCTCGGCAAGTTGCCGGTGGTTGCGCGGATGAGTGTGGTGCGTAGCGCGTGATTCCGCGTCGCCTTCAGCGAGTGCTGCGCACTCGAATCGCCAGCAGGCTGGCTCCCACAGTAAACCGAGTTGCTTGAGCATCATGCGGTCAATGTGGGAGCCAGCCTGCTGGCGATGAGGCCGGCACTGACAGCACAAACCTCGGGTTAATCGTTGTTGCTGCTGCCACGAAACTTGAACAGATCCCGCCGCTGTTTCTTGCTTGGCTTGCCGTCGGTGCTGACGCCCAGCGCCCCCGCTTTGCGCATCGCTGCTGCGGCTTCGCGCTTGGCAATACTCGCCTCGGTCTCGCTGTAAAGCGTCTGGGCTTCCGGCGCCCCGCGCCGCACAATCGATAACGCTTCAACCCTCACAGTGCGCTCTTCGAAACCGGTACGAATCTGGAATTCGTCGCCAATCCGCGGCTCTTTGCCAGGCTTGCAGCGTTCACCACGACAATGCACTTTGCCGCTTTCGATCGCGGCTTTCGCCAACGCACGGGTTTTATAGAAGCGCGCTGCCCACAGCCACTTGTCGAGACGGACCTTGTCGTCCTCTTCCTGTTTTTGCGCCATATGAATTACTCGTTCAGCCAGTAGTCGGAACTGTACTACCGTTTCTGTCGGGCGCAAGAACTCGGCCCTCCAGATAGACTGTGATCTAGGCCGGCTATGCGGCATGGAGTGTTCGAGTGACTACAATTTTCCCCTCTTCGTTGACCGCGCCCAAGAGCGGTTGCCAGGGCTGCCAGCAAAGCGAGCCGCTGGATTTCGATTTTGCCTTTGCCTATCAACCGATCGTCGACCTGCGCGACCAATCGGTGTTCGCCCATGAAGCGCTGGTGCGCGGCGTCGCCGGTGAAGGCGCGATGTCCGTGTTAGATCAGGTTACAGAAGCAAGCCGCTACCGCTTCGACCAGCTCTGCCGGACCCGCGCCATCGAAGGCGCGGCAGCGCTAAACATGCAGACATACTTGTCGATCAACTTCATGCCCAACGCCGTCTATCGTCCAGAGTTATGCATTCGCAGCACCCTGGAGGCGGCGAAAAAACACAATTTTCCGATCGACCGGCTGATTTTCGAAACCCTGGAAAGCGAGCACGTAGATAACTATCGCCATTTGACCAATATTCTGCGTGAATACCGCGAATTCGGCTTCAAGACCGCCATCGACGATTTCGGTGCCGGGTATTCGGGGCTCAATCTGCTGGCGGATTTCCAACCGGACCTGATCAAACTCGACATGGCGCTGATCCGTGATGTCGATCGCGACCGTGTTCGTCAGGCGATCGTTCGGGGGATTGTCACAATCTGTGCGGAGTTGAACGTTACAGTCATCGCCGAAGGTATCGAGAGCGCCGGTGAACGGGATTTCCTGGCGGACTGTGGAATATTTCTGATGCAGGGCTACTGGTTCGCCAGACCTGCATTCAAAGCGTTGGCCCAGGTCACACCTGACGCCTGGACGCGTTAATCGTTGGTTTCTTTCTTTGAAGACATTTGATCATTTGACCGTTGTCGGTCTGCGCGAGTGGGTGGCGCTCCCGGATCTGGGAGTCGCCGGCCTGCGGGCGAAAATCGACACCGGCGCCAACACCTCCAGCCTGCACGCCACCGACATCGAGCCGTTCGAACGTGACGGCGAGAAATGGGTGCGCTTCACCGCGCACCTCGGCACGGTGGTGCAGTTGCGTCATCGTCGCTGCGAAGCGCCGCTGGTGACGCGCAAGACCATCAAAAGCTCCAACGGCCATGCGCAGGTGCGCTACGTGATCAGCACCACCCTGGCCCTGGGCGATCGAGTGTGGCGGGTCGAGTTCACCCTCGCCTGCCGCAAGTCCATGCGCTATCGCCTGTTGCTCGGTTCCAAAGCCCTGATCGATGGCCACCTGGTGGTCAATCCGGGCATCAAATATGTACAAGACAAGCCGGTGTTCCCGGTATCTACCTTTTCCACAGGTGTTGCATGAAGATCGCTGTGCTGTCGCGTAATCCGCGTCTGTATTCCACCCGCCGTCTGGTCGAAGCCGGAACCGAGCGCGGGCATGAAATGGTGGTGATCGACACCTTGCGCGCCTATATGAACATCGCCAGCCACAAGCCGCAGATCCACTATCGCGGCAAACCGCTGGAAGGCTTCGATGCGGTGATTCCGCGGATCGGCGCGTCGGTGACTTTCTACGGCTGCGCGGTGTTGCGCCAGTTCGAAATGATGGGGGTATTCCCGCTCAACGAATCGGTGGCCATCGCCCGCTCGCGGGATAAACTGCGTTCGCTGCAACTGCTGTCGCGCCGCGGTATCGGTTTGCCGGTGACCGGTTTTGCGCACTCGCCGGATGATATTCCCGATCTGATCGACATGGTCAACGGCGCCCCGCTGGTGATCAAAGTGCTGGAAGGTACTCAGGGCATCGGTGTGGTGCTGTGTGAAACCGCGACCGCTGCCGAGTCGGTGATCGAGGCGTTCATGGGCCTGAAGCAGAACATCATGGTGCAGGAATACATCAAGGAAGCGGGCGGCGCGGACATCCGCTGTTTCGTGGTCGGCGACAAGGTGATTGCGGCAATGAAGCGCCAGGCCAAACCGGGTGAATTCCGTTCCAATCTGCACCGTGGCGGCAGCGCCAGCCTGATCAAGATCACCCCGGAAGAACGCATGACTGCATTGCGCGCGGCCAAGGTCATGGGCCTGGCGGTGGCGGGCGTGGATATCCTGCGCTCCAACCATGGGCCGCTGGTGATGGAGGTGAATTCGTCGCCGGGTCTGGAAGGGATCGAGACCACCACCGGCAAGAACGTGGCGGGGATCATTATCGAGCATCTTGAGAAGAATGGCGGGCCGAATATGACCCGGACCAAGGGTAAGGGCTGAAGCCAGCTTCAAGCGGCAAGCGGCAAGCTGCAAGCTGCAAGCAAAGTCGCTCTTGCTTGCCGCTTGCAGCTTGAAACTTGCAGCTGCTTCTATACCGCATCCCGAGGCAACATCAATCCCAACGGCAATCTCACCCGCGCCTCCAGTCCACCCCCGGACCGATTGCGCAGTTCGACATTGCCGCCATGCATCGAAGCAATCCGTTTGACGATCGCCAGGCCCAACCCGGTGCCCTTGCCGCCCCGTGCACGGTCGCCACGGGTGAACGGATTGAAGATCGCCTCCAGCTCCGACGGATCGATCCCCGCGCCGCGGTCCATCACGCTCAGCACCACGTACGGCGCGCTGACGTCTCCGGACACATAAGCCGCCACTTCGACGTGACCGCCGGCATGGTTCAAGGCGTTGCCGATCAGGTTGTTGAGCAGGCGTTTCATCGATACCCGACGCAGCGGAAACGGCTGGATCGGCTCCAGGCGCAAGCGCACCTTCTCCTCGTTCTGGTTGTACGGCGCCGCAACTTCACGCACCAGATCGCTGAGATCGACCTCTTCCACCGACTCGTCGCGTCCGTCGCGAATGAACGCGAGGAACTGGTCGAGAATTGCGTCCATGTCTTCGATATCGCGGACCATGTCATCGGTCAGATCGTTGCGGTCGCCCATCAATTCCAGCGACAGCCGCAGGCGGGTCAACGGTGTGCGCAAGTCATGAGACACGCCGGCCAGCATCAGTTCACGCTCGCGTCCGGCCTGTTCGACGTCTTCGGCCATCTGGTTGAAGGCGCGATAAACCTCGGTCATTTCACTCGGTGTGTCGCTGATCGGCAGGCGCACGCTGCGGCCCTGACCGAGTTGGCGCGCGGCATAGACCAGACGTTTCAAAGGCTGATTGAGCTGGCTGACGAAAATCCATGCCGAGGCCGTCGACAGGAGGCCGATGGCGAGGAACCAGCCGAGCACGTTCCAGATTTTCTGACCGCGCAGAGGGTGCGGGTACAACGGCACCTTCAGCCAGCCATCGCCCAGGCTTGGCGCGCGCACCCACAACGCTGGCGGCGAATGCATGCGCAAGCGCACCTCGGTATCGGCGCCCAGTTCCGCCTGCATCTGCCGCTGGTAGATTTCGCTGTACGGCCAATGCTGTTCGCCTTCCGGCACACCGGCGCCGACCACGCGGATCAGGGTCGCGGCATCAGCGATTTTCGCGCGGTTTTCTTCATCGGCGGCCCAATAGGCACGCAGCGTCAGGGCGACGCCGTGGCTGTATTGGCGATCCACCAGTACGTCCTCGTTCATCAACAGATAAACCAGGGTCAGCGCCTTGGAAAACAGCACGACGATGAGCACCAGCCAGAGGGTGCGGGAGAAAAAGCTTTGGGGGAACCAGACGGGGGTTTTCATCTTTAACCGCTACACACTTGCAGGAGCGAGCAATGCTCGCATATTGCGGATTGCGAGTCTGCGGACGTGACCTCTCGACCCGCCCTGCAGACCCGCTCCTACAAATCACCGATCACTTGCTGGCGGTGCCATCCGGTACGAACACGTAACCAACGCCCCAGACGGTCTGGATATAGCGCGGTTTGGACGGATCAGGTTCGATCATCCGGCGCAGACGGGAGATCTGCACATCGATGGAACGCTCGAGGGCATCCCATTCGCGGCCACGGGCCAGGTTCATCAGCTTGTCGCGGGTCAGCGGCTGACGGGCGTTCATCACCAGCGCCTTGAGCACTGCGAATTCACCGGTGGTGAGCATGTGCACTTCGTCACCGCGCTTGAGTTCGCGGGTCGCCAGCGACAACACGTAATCACCAAAGGTGACGTTTTCGTCTTCGCTGCCCGGCGCGCCCGGTACAGGGGCAGCCTGGCGACGCAGCACGGCTTTGACCCGGGCCATCAGCTCGTCCGGGTTGAACGGCTTGGCCAAGTAGTCGTCGGCGCCCAGTTCCAGGCCTTTGATGCGGCTCAGCTCGTCGCCTTTGGCGGTGAGCATGATGATCGGGATCTGATTGTTTGCGCCACGCAGACGGCGGCAGGCGGTCAGGCCATCTTCGCCCGGCAGCATCAGGTCGAGCACGACCAGATTGAACACTTCACGCGACAGCAGACGATCCATCTGCTCGGTGTTCGGTACGGTCCGGGCACGGTAGCCCTTGCTGACGAAAAAACGTTCCAGCAGGCTGCTCAGCCCCGGATCGTCGTCAACGATGAGAATTTTTTCGCCTTCAGCAGTTTGTGCAGTGCTGCTCATTGGATGCTCCTTTTAGCTCGGCGCGCATTATGGCGTAGCTGCCGTTATACGCACCGTGTGCATTGTTAGCAGATTTTTCCTTCACTGCCAGAAAACCGGGGTTTATGCCTACAGACTGCAACGCCCCCGAACGACAGAACGCTGGTTATAATGCGCGGCGTTTTGTGCCAGGCAACGTCTGAATCGTTACCGCAGGTGGCAGGCTTTTTCCCCCGCCCCGCGCAGTAATCGTTCGATTTCACGGGTCAATGGGCTGCCTCTTGATCCAGGCAGCGGCAATTCTCTAGCCGCTCAACCAGACTCCGGGCCTTTATTTCCGTGCCCGCGAGCCTGCTTTCACACTATGTCAGGTGGTTTTATGGACAGCATCAACAGCCGCATTGCCGAGGAACTCGGTGTACGCCCACAACAGGTCGAAGCGGCCGTCGCGCTACTCGATGAAGGCTCTACCGTTCCCTTCATCGCCCGTTACCGGAAAGAAGTCACCGGCAGCCTCGATGACACCCAGTTGCGTCATCTGGAAGAGCGCCTGCGCTACCTGCGAGAACTCGACGAACGGCGCATCAGCATCCTCGCCAGCATCGAAGAGCAAGGCAAACTCACCCCGGCCCTTGAGCGCGACATCAAGCTCGCCGACACCAAGACCCGCCTCGAAGACTTGTACCTGCCGTACAAGCAGAAGCGCCGCACCAAGGGCCAGATTGCCCTCGAAGCCGGCCTCGGCGAACTGGCTGACGGCCTGTTCAACGACCCGACTCTGGCCCCCGAAGCCGAAGCCGCGCGCTTCGTCGATGCTGAAAAAGGCGTGGCGGACGTCAAGGCTGCGCTGGAAGGCGCCAAGTACATCCTCATGGAGCGCTTCGCCGAGGATGCCAGCCTGCTGGAAAAATTGCGTAACTACCTGAAACAGGAAGCCACCCTCAGTGCCCGCGTAATCGCCGGCAAGGAAGAGGAAGGCGCCAAGTTTCGCGATTACTTTGAACACGATGAACCGCTGAAAAGCATGCCGTCGCACCGCGCGCTGGCGATTTTCCGTGGCCGCAACGAAGGCATCCTCAGCTCTGCGTTGAAGGTCGGCGACGAACTGCCGGGCACCATGCACCCGTGCGAAGGCATGATCGCCCAGCAATTCGGCATCCAGAACCAGAACCGCGCGGCGGATAAATGGCTCGGCGAAGTGGTGCGCTGGACCTGGAAGGTCAAGCTCTACACTCATCTGGAAACCGACCTGCTCGGCGAGCTGCGCGATGGCGCCGAAACCGAAGCGATCAACGTGTTTGCGCACAACCTGCATGACTTGCTGTTGGCCGCACCGGCCGGCCCGCGCGCGACCCTGGGCCTCGACCCGGGCCTGCGTACCGGTTGCAAAGTGGCCGTGGTCGATTCGACCGGTAAGCTGCTCGATCACGCCACGGTTTACCCGCACGTGCCGCACAACAAATGGGACCAGACCATCGCCATTCTGGCCGCGCTGTGCGCCAAGCATTCGGTGGACCTGATCGCCATCGGCAACGGCACCGCCAGCCGCGAGACTGACAAGCTGGCGATCGAGCTGATCAAGAAATATCCAGCGATGAAGATGACCAAGGTCATGGTGTCCGAAGCGGGCGCATCGGTTTATTCGGCATCGGAACTGGCGGCCAAGGAGTTCCCCGATCTCGACGTGTCGATCCGTGGCGCAGTGTCGATTGCTCGTCGCTTGCAGGATCCGCTGGCGGAGCTGGTGAAGATCGATCCGAAGTCCATCGGTGTCGGCCAGTACCAGCACGACGTATCGCAGCTGAAGCTGGCGCGGGGTCTGGACGCAGTGGTCGAGGATTGCGTGAACGCCGTCGGCGTTGACGTCAACACCGCGTCGGTGGCGCTGCTGGCGCGCATCTCCGGCCTCAACGCGACACTGGCACAAAACATCGTCGCGCACCGCGACGAACACGGTGCGTTCAAGACCCGTGCGGCGCTGAAGAAAGTCGCGCGTCTGGGCGAGAAAACCTTCGAACAGGCCGCCGGCTTCCTGCGCGTGATGAACGGCGACAATCCGCTGGATTCGTCCGCGGTGCACCCGGAAGCGTATCCGCTGGTACAGCGTATCGCCGCCGAAACCGACCGTGACATTCGCTCGCTGATCGGCGATGCCGCGTTCCTCAAGCGTCTCGATCCAAAGAAATTCACCGACGAAACTTTCGGTCTGCCCACCGTGACCGACATCCTTCAGGAACTGGAAAAACCCGGCCGCGATCCGCGTCCAGAATTCAAGACCGCCGAATTCCAGGAAGGCGTCGAAGATCTCAAGGACCTGCAACTGGGCATGATCCTCGAAGGCGTGGTGACCAACGTGACCGCGTTCGGCGCATTCGTTGACATCGGTGTGCACCAGGATGGTCTGGTGCATATTTCGGCGCTGTCGGAAAAATTCATCAAGGATCCGCGCGAAGCGGTGAAGGCCGGTGACGTGGTGAAAGTGAAGGTCATGGAAGTCGACATCCCACGCAAACGCGTGGGCCTATCGATGCGCATGGGCGACACGCCGGGCGAGAAAATCGACGGCGCCCGTGGCTCGCGTCCGGGCTCGGCGCAACGCCAGCCGTCGAACAACGCGGCACGCAAGGAAACCGTCACCGCAGCGCCGGTGAACAATGCGATGGCCTCGCTGTTCGCCAACGCCAAACAGTTGAAGAAACGCTGATGGAGCTGCCGGCCGGGCTTGTCGAGAGCGCCTTTTTCAAGCTGTTGGGCTGCCGCCTGCACAGTCTGGAAACCGGGGTGGCGCAAGTCGCCCTGGTGCTGGAGCCGCAGCTGCGCAATCGCGGCGGCAAACTGCACGGCGGCGCGCTGTTCAGCCTGGTCGACATCGCCATGGGGCTGGCCTGTTCCAGCACCCACGGTTTCGATCAGCAGAGCGCGACCATCGAATGCAAGATCAACTACATCCGCGCCGTTTCCGACGGCGAGGTGCTGTGCACGGCGCGGGTGATCCACCCGGGCCGGCGCACGCTGGTGGTCGAGGCCGAGGTGATGCAGGGCGACAAACTGGTCGCAAAAGCGCAAGGCACCTTCGCTGTCCTGTAGATGTTGGCCATCATTTTGAGTTAATTTCGGCGCAACGAACCCTGTGGGAGCGACGGTGCGGCGAGCAGGCTCGCTCCCACAAGGATTGTGCAGTTCCTGACTGACCGGCAAATGGCCTGCCACTACTAAACCAGGCGATAACGCCAGTTTCAACTTCACCCTTGTAGACCGTCCTGCCCACCCCCATATTGGGGCGACTGACGCGTGAAGGAATCCAAATTGAGCGAACTTCTCAACCGCCGCCTGGCTCTGCTCGGCGAGCGCGCTAACCTCTCTCTGCTCGAGCAGTGCCTGCACGGTATCGAACGTGAATGCCTGCGCGTGACCAGCGAAGGTCGCCTGGCGCAAACGCCGCACCCCGAAGCCTTGGGTTCCGCGCTGACCAACGAACAGATCACCACCGACTACTCCGAGTCGCTGCTGGAATTCATCACGCCCGCCCTGCCCGACCCGGCCGACACCCTGGCGAGCCTGGACAAGATTCATCGCTTTGCCTACAGCAAACTCGGCGACGAGTACCTGTGGAGTCCGTCGATGCCGTGCCCCTTGCCGGCCGAGGAAGATATCCCGATCGCCTATTACGGCACCTCCAATATCGGTCAGCTCAAATACGTCTACCGCAAGGGTCTGGCCCTGCGTTACGGCAAGACCATGCAATGCATCGCCGGGATTCACTACAACTTCTCGCTGCCGGAACAGCTCTGGCCGCTGCTGCGTGAAACCGAGGGCTTCGTCGGCACCGACCGCGATTTCCAGTCGGTTTCCTACATCGCGCTGATCCGTAATTTCCGTCGCTACAGCTGGCTGCTGATGTACCTGTTCGGTGCCTCGCCGGCGCTGGATGCGGGATTCCTGCGCGGTCGTTCGCATCAGCTCGAACAGCTCGACCCGGACACCTTGTACCTGCCGTACGCGACCAGCCTGCGCATGAGCGACCTCGGTTACCAGAGCAACGCCCAGGCCGGTCTGACGCCGTGCTACAACGATCTGGCGAGCTACACCGACAGCCTGCGCAAAGCCGTGGCCACGCCGTACGCGCCATACGTTGAAGTCGGCACGCACAAGGATGGCGAGTGGGTGCAGCTCAACACCAACATCCTGCAGATTGAAAACGAGTACTACTCGAACATCCGCCCGAAACGCGTGACTTATACCGGCGAGCGGCCGATCCAGGCCTTGATGGCACGCGGCATTCAATACGTTGAAGTGCGTTGCCTGGACATCAACCCGTTCCTGCCGATGGGCATCGACCTGACCGAGTCGCGCTTCCTCGACGCATTCCTGCTGTACTGCGCGTTGAACGACAGCCCGCTGCTGACCAACACTTCGTGCGGTAACGCGACCTCGAACTTCCTCAGTGTGGTCAAGGAAGGTCGGCGTCCGGGCCTGCAACTGCAGCGTGACGGCCAAGCGGTCGAGATGAAGACCTGGGCTGCCGAACTGCTCGAGCAAATCGCTCCGCTGGCGGCGCTGCTCGATCAGAGCCACGGCGGCGATGCGCACAGCAAGGCGCTGGATGCGCAACTGGCCAAGGTCAGCGATCCGTCCCTGACGCCGTCCGCGCAGGTGCTGGCGGCGATGGCCGAGCACAAGGAAAGCTTTGCGCAGTTCTCGCTGCGTCAGAGCCAGGCCCATGCGGAGTTCTTCCGCGGCGAGCCATTACCGGCGGATGAGCAGGCGAAGTTCGAGGAGGTGGCGCGCACTTCTTTGGCAGCGCAGGCTGAGCTGGAGCAGAACGAGGTGGGGGATTTTGATGTGTTTGTCGGTTCGTATCAGGCAAGTATCCTCGCAATCAGCAACTGAAGAGCCCCTTGAAGAGGCCCTCACCCTAACCCTCTCCCGGAGGGAGAGGGGACTGACCGCGGTGTTGGTGCGACGTACGTAAACCTGCAATACCGCGCCGAACCCAAGACTTGAAAAACATGAAGATCGGCTCCCTTTCCCCCTCGCCCCCCTGGGAGAGAGGGCTGGGGTGAGGGGGCAAAGATCTAACGTCGAACGAATAAATCCGAACCGCCCACAACCTCCTCGCGCTTAGATTTTTCCGCTCATAAGCTCATTCTAAAAAGTTATTTATTTCAAGATTCTTAGATCATTTAGTCTCCATCCACGCCGACGCTCGGTCGCCTGATATGGAGCTCTTCAATGAAACTGAATGTCCCGCTTCGCCTGCTCGCCGCTGCCACTCTGGCTGCCGCAAGCTTTCTGGCGCAGGCTGCCGACCTCACCGTTGCCTACCAGACCACCGTCGACCCGGCGAAAGTCGCCCAGGCCGACGGCACTTACGAAAAAGCCACCAACGCCGATATCGCCTGGCGCAAGTTCGACAACGGCGCCGACATCATCGCCGCCATCGCCTCCGGTGACGTGCAGATCGGTTACCTCGGTTCGAGTCCGCTGACCGCCGCGATCACCCGCAAAGTCCCGGTGCAAACATTCCTCATCGCCACGCAGATCGGCGCCGCCGAAGCACTGGTTGCGCGCGATGGCTCCGGCATCAAGACGCCGCAGGATCTGATCGGCAAGAAAATCGCCGTGCCGTTCGTCTCCACCGGGCACTACAGCCTGCTCGCCGCGCTGAAGCACTGGAACATCGACCCGTCGAAAGTCACCGTGCTCAACCTCGCCCCGCCCGCGATCATCGCCGCCTGGAAACGTGGTGACATCGACGCCACCTACGTCTGGGATCCGGCACTCGGCGTCGCCAAGGAGAACGGCAAAGTGCTGATCACCTCCGGCGAGCTGGCCAAATTCGGCGCGCCGACTTTCGATGCGTGGATCGTGCGCAAAGACTTCGCCGAGAAGCATCCGGAAATCGTCACCGCGTTCGCCAAGGTCACCCTCGACGCCTACGCCGATTACCGCAAGGATCCGCAAGCCTGGCTGGCAAATCAGTCCAACGTCGACAAGCTGGTCAAGCTGTCGGGCGCCAAGGCCAGCGACATTCCGTTGTTGCTGCAAGGCAACGTCTACCCGCTGGCGGCGGATCAGGTCAGCGACCTCGGCGCGCCGACCACCAAAGCCATCACCGACACCGCCGCGTTCCTCAAGGAGCAAGGCAAGGTCGAAGCTGTGCTGCCGGGCTACGCGCCGTACGTCAGCGCCAAATACATCACCAACTGATCGGGAGTAGACAGCGATGGCCTTGCTACAGCTGGAGCGCATCAGCGCACAGTACCCGGGCAGCCCTGAGCCGGTGCTGGCGGATATTTCTTTGACCCTGGGGCCCCAGCAGTTGCTGGTCGCCCTCGGCCCGTCCGGCAGTGGCAAGACTTCGCTGTTGAACCTGATTGCCGGTTTCGTCGAACCGAGTGCCGGACGCATTACCCTCGACGGCGTGCCGGTCAAAGGCCCGAGCGCCGAGCGTGGTGTGGTGTTTCAGGACGACGCCTTGCTGCCATGGCAGGACGTGCTGGCCAACGTTGCATTCGGTCTGGAACTGGCCGGTGTCGCCAGGGACAGACGCGAAAAAATCGCCCGTGAAATGCTCGCGCTGGTGGATCTCTCGGGGTTTGAAAACCGCCGTATCTGGCAACTTTCCGGCGGCCAGAAACAACGTGTCGGCCTCGCCCGCGCTCTTGCCGCCGATCCTCGCGTGTTGCTGATGGACGAGCCTTTCGGCGCTCTCGACGCGTTCACTCGCGAGCAGATGCAAGAGCTGCTGCTGCAAGTCTGGCAGCGCACAGCCAAGCCGGTTTTCCTGATTACCCATGACATTGAAGAAGCGGTGTTTCTCGCCACTGACCTGATTCTGCTGGCGCCGAATCCGGGGCAGATCGTTGAGCGCCTGCACCTGGATTTTGGTCAGCGTTATGCCGCTGGCGAGTCGGCCCGCGCGATCAAATCCGATCCGCGCTTTATCGAAACCCGCGAACACGTGCTGAGCAAAGTGTTCTCGCAACGCAGCGCCGAGCAACGGCAGGAGCGCGCATGAGCAGTTACGACGTTTCCGCGGCGGCGGTGAAAACATCCTCGGTGGTCACCCCGGTGCGCCGCAGCCTGAGTACACGCTGGATCAGTCTGCTGACGTTGTTCGCATTGCTGGCGATCTGGTGGGCGGTGACGGCCACTGGATTGATCGAACCGCTGTTCCTGCCACCACCGTCTGCGGTGTTGCAAAAAGGCTGGTTGCTGGCGACCACTGGCTACATGGATTCGACCCTGTGGCAACACTTGGGCGCGAGCCTGAACCGCATCGGTCTGGGCCTCGGCTTTGCCATTCTGACCGCCGTGCCGGTGGGCATCGCCATCGGCGCCAACCGCATCGCCCGTGGCGTGCTCGATCCGCTGATCGAGTTCTACCGCCCTATTCCGCCGCTGGCTTATCTGCCGCTGATCGTGATCTGGTGCGGCATCGGCGAGTTGTCGAAAGTGCTGCTGATCTACCTGGCGATTTTTGCGCCGATTGCCATCGCCACCGCGACCGGCGTGCGCACGGTTGATCCGGCGAAATTGCGCGCCGCGCAGTCGCTGGGGGCGACCCGTGCACAACTGATTCGCCATGTGATTTTACCCAGCGCCCTGCCGGACATTCTCACTGGGGTGCGCATTGGTTTGGGTGTCGGCTGGTCGACCCTGGTCGCCGCTGAATTGATCGCGGCGACCAGTGGCCTGGGCTTCATGGTGC
The DNA here is from genome assembly GCF_055484735.1 of Pseudomonas sp. 15C. Classification (NCBI taxonomy): domain Bacteria; kingdom Pseudomonadati; phylum Pseudomonadota; class Gammaproteobacteria; order Pseudomonadales; family Pseudomonadaceae; genus Pseudomonas; species Pseudomonas sp. 15C. The sequence goes on from NZ_JBUDGD010000005.1 coordinate 109,287, forward strand.
AGTCGGCCGCACAGTTTCTGGTCACCGATGTGGTGGTGCTGGGGATTCTGGTCATTGCCCTGATCGCCTTCGCCATGGAAATGGGCCTGCGCGCCCTGCAGCGCAAGCTGGTGCCATGGCATGGTCAGGCGCACTGACAAATTCCCTGCGAATTCTCTGTAGGCCTTCGCCTGCAAAAGCTTGAACCCCGAATTGATGAGAACAACCATGAGCAGCCTCACCATCACCCCGTTAAGCTTGGCCCTCGGCGCGCAGATCAGAGGCGTCGACATCAGCCAGCCACTGAGCCTGGAACATCGCGATGCGATTGAGCAGGCGCTGCTCAAGTATCAAGTGCTGTTCTTCCGCAACCAGCCAATCGAACCGCCGCAACAGGGACGCTTCGCCGCGTATTTCGGCGACCTGCACATTCATCCGATCTACCCGAATGTGCCCGAACAGCCAGAAGTTCTGATCCTGGATACGGCCGTCACCGATGTACGCGACAACGCCATCTGGCACACCGACGTGACGTTCCTGCCGACCCCGGCGATGGGCGCGGTGCTCAGCGCCAAGTTGCTGCCGGAGTTTGGTGGCGACACCTTGTGGGCCAGCGGCATTGCTGCGTATGAGGCGTTGTCGACGCCAATGAAAGGCTTGCTCGAAGGGCTGACCGCGACTCACGATTTCACGCGTTCGTTTCCGCGGGAACGCTACGGCAACACGCCCGAGGCGCTGGCACAGTGGGAAGAAGCGCGACGCAAGAATCCACCGCTGTCGCACCCGGTGATTCGTACGCATCCGGTCAGCGGCCGGCGCTCGCTGTTCGTCAACGAGGGCTTCACCTCGAAGATCAATGAACTGGCGGAGACCGAAAGCGAAGCGATTCTGAAGTTTCTGTTCGCCCACGCGACGCGGCCGGAGTTCACCATTCGCTGGCGCTGGCAGAAAGACGATATTGCGTTCTGGGACAACCGCGTGACCCAGCATTACGCGGTGGACGATTACCGCCCGGCACGGCGGGTGATGCAGCGGGCGACGGTGTTGGGGGATGTGCCGTTTTTTCGTTGAGCCCTGAACAGCAGAAAAGCCCCTCACCCTAACCCTCTCCCGAAGGGAGAGGGGACTGACCGAGGTGATTGTACGAGCTACATCGGCCTGAAATGTCGGGTTGGATTCAAGTATTGAAATCCATGAAGATCGGCTCCCTTTCCCCCTCGCCCCCCTGGGGGAGAGGGCTGGGGTGAGGGGGTTGGATCTTGCTGACCCAACCCAATCTTCATCACTCCGCCGTCGAGGGCTTCTCCCACAGATTGATCCCGCCCTCCTGGGCGAACCGGTCAATCTCCGCCAGTTCCTCAGCGCTGAAATTCAGATTCTTTAATGCGCCGACGTTCTCGATGATCTGCTCCGGCCGGCTCGCGCCGATCAGTGCCGAGGTCACCCGTGGATCACGCAGCGTCCACGCCAGCGCCAGTTGCGCCAAGCTCTGGCCGCGACGTTTGGCGATCTCGTTCAACGCCCGGACGTGAGCAATGTTGGCCTCGGACAGGTGCGAAGCCTGCAACGAACCGCCGCCCGGACGATTGACCCGCGCATCCGCCGGTACGCCGTTGAGGTATTTGTCGGTGAGCAGACCTTGCGCCAGCGGGGTGAAGGCAATCACGCCGGTGCCGAGTTCGTCGGTGGTGTCGAGCAGATCCTTTTCCACCCAGCGATTGAGCAGGTTGTACGCTGGTTGATGAATCAACAGGGGCACTTTCCACTCCTTCAACAGCGCGGCCATTTCGCGGGTTTTCACCCCGGAGTACGACGAGATGCCGATGTACAAAGCCTTGCCCTGCTGCACCGCCGTGGCAAGAGCGCTGGCGGTTTCTTCCAGTGGGGTGTCCGGGTCGAAGCGGTGCGAATAGAAGATATCCACATAATCCAGACCGAGGCGCTGCAGGCTCTGATCGAGGCTGGCCAACACGTATTTGCGCGAACCGCCGCCCTGCCCATACGGGCCGGGCCACATGTCCCAACCGGCCTTGCTGGAGATGATCAGCTCATCGCGGTACTGCTGAAAGTCTTCACGCAGCAGACGACCGAAATTGACTTCGGCACTGCCGTACGGCGGGCCGTAGTTGTTGGCGAGGTCGAAGTGGTTGATGCCCAGATCGAACGCAGTACGCAGCAGGGCGCGCTGGGTGTCGATCGGCGTGCTGTCGCCGAAGTTGTGCCACAGGCCCAGCGACAGCGCCGGCAGTACCAGACCGCTGCGCCCGACGCGGCGGTAAGGGATGGAGTCGTAGCGGTTTTCGGCAGCGGTGTAGGTCATCGAATGCTCTCTTGTCTGTCTTGTCTGAATTCTACAAGGTCGTGCAGACCTTTTCGCCAGCAGGCTGGCTCCCACAGGGGACCGCATTACCGCTGGAAAACCAACCCCTTCGAGCAGGCTGCTATCCAGTGTGGGAGCCAGCCTGCTGGCGATTGACCGCGAAGCGGTCACGCAAATCTGTTTTCCGGTGCGCCAGCCCCAGGTTCTGGCGCAACGTCCGGCCCTCATACTCCGTTCTGAACAGTCCACGCCATTGCAGTTCCGGAACCACAGCGTTGGCGAAGTCTTCGAGCCCGTCCGGCAGGTTTGGCACAAACTTCGACAAATCGAAGTTGCCCAGCATACGCCCAAGCAAGGCCACGCCCACCTCCGGTTCGACTAATTGCTGAAACGTTTCACACTTTTCCTGCGCTTTCGCTTCAGTCGGCCGACCACGATAAAAAACTCCAGGCACTGCCAGGTTATCGAGCGGGAAAACGCACCTGTCCTGCAGTTCTCGCTCAGCTCGACAATTCGCGCAAGGCAGCCGCAGCCAGGAACCCTGAACGCGAGTTGTAGCGCTGATCACGCCTGACTGTTTGATCGATACGCTCCAACAGTTGCTCAGGCAGTGTGGCGTTGAACCGCACTGACTTGCCAAAATACGGCGTGATATCAAAATCGACCACGCCCCAGATCCCCCCTGCGTAATCCGGATTATCAAGATGCGCATCAATGTCTTGTACCTGCGGCAGCGGCGCTCCGTCGGCAACCAGACCTTCATAGTGAAGCGCCAACGCCTCCCGAGTACTTTCAAAAGCCTCAGCAACCGTAGCGCCTGCGGAGAAGCAGCCGGGGACATCCGGGATAATCACTCCGTAGTCCGAGTCGGCATCCTTGTGCAGAACGACCGGGAATTTCATGTGGATGAGTCCTTCCTCTGACAGGCCAATCAAAGGGCCTTCGTTTTCAATGGTGAGCCTCATTTCAAGCCCGCCTGTTTCAATATGCTATTAATCGTCCCCTTGGGAAGATCTGAGTCAGGGTGCTTGATCGTCACCCTCCCCGGCTTAATCAGATGCTTGTATTGATGATGGCTGCCTTTCACCGCCACCAGATACCAACCATCGTTCTCGATCCTCCTGATCATTTCCCGACTTCGCATTTCCTTCGCCCTGTTCGACAGCTAGAGCTTCTTACAATAGGTGGCCCAGGCGGTTTTTATACACACGATACACACGCAGACAAATATTAGCTCACGGAGCAGGCGTGTGGGTATGGGGTGGATCATCGGTAGGTAAGGGCCGGCAAGCAAAACATGTCAACCGCCAGGCATTTTTAAACGAGTCGCAAAATGTGTCGCTAGAACAACCTTATGCGCAATAGCGAGGGCGCGATTGACTATGCTCAAGGTGACACCGCGAAGGCGCTCTTCCCGGCACGACATCTCCACCAGACAGAACCCGCCATGCACACCGCCATCATGATTTTCTTCGGCTTGGTCCTGCTCGCGCTGATGCTCTACATCGGTGAGCGCATCGGCTTCAGTCGGCAGACCATGACATACGGCTTCGCCGCGCTGTGGCTGGCGTTGACGTTGATCAATGGCGCGGTGGGGGTGGTGCATGCCAGCCAGTCCGTTGGTTCGGAAATAGCGGTTGGCAGTGCGGTGTTCGGCGTGCCAATGGCGGCGATGGTGTTGTTCATGGTGCTGAGCGCCGAGTCCTGAACAGACCCGACGCTCAGCCGCCGATCAACGCACCAGGTGCAGGAACTGCATGTGCCGTTCGTACTGGTCGAGGATGTCGTTGATGATCTGCTCTTTGGTGTAGCCGACCAGATCGTAGTCCTGACTGCCCTCGCTCAAATGCACTTCGGCGCGGTAATAGCGGCGGTTGTTGAGCTGTTTGGAGCCCATGCCACCGCGCGCAAATGACGGCGTGAAGTAACCGCGCATCTGCACTTGATAGATGAACGGATGCTGCTCGCCATGGCCGATTTCCAGGCTGACGCTGTCATGCGCCGGGTCTGGCTGGGTGACCACGTTCAGGCCTTTCTCGACGAACACTGCCGTGACTTCTTCAATCGCCGGGCGCACCGTAGTGTCCATGAAGCGATACACCTCGTCACGCGACGGGAAGTGCACTGCCTGGCTCAGGCGCTGGCGCCAGCCACCGGTGCCACGCCGCGAACCGGAAACCGGCGCCAGCGAATGCAACTGCGCAATCTGCTTCTGCGACTCCAGATAGAACGCCTTGTGCAGTCCCCACATCATCAGCAGCAGAATCAGCGAGAACGGCAACGACGTGAGCACCACCGCTGACTTCAGTGCATCGATGCTGCCGGAGAACAGCAGCGCACTGGTGATCAGCGCAGTCATCGCGCCCCAGAACACCCGCAGCCATTTCGGTCCGTCTTCGTCCGGGTTACCGCCCTTGGCCGACAGCGTCGAAAGCACGACAGTGCCGGAGTCCGCCGAGGTGACGAAGAACACGAAGCTGATGAACACCGTCACCGCGATCACGGTTTTGCTCCACGGATAGGTTTCCAGCAACAGATAAATGCTCATCGACGGGTTGTCGATGGCCGACATGCCCAGCGCGCTCATGCCATGGTTGAGCACTTGATCGAGGGCGCTGTTACCGAAAATCGACATCCACGCCAGGGTGAAACCGAGCGGAATCAACAGCACGCCGAAGACGAATTCGCGGATGGTGCGGCCACGGGAAATCCGTGCGATGAACAGGCCCACGAAAGGCGACCAGGCAATCCACCAGGCCCAGTAGAACACCGTCCAGCCGCCGAGCCAATCGCTCGGTTTGTCGTAGGCGTAGAGGTCGAAGCTCTTCATCGGCAGGGCGCCGAGATAGTCGCCAAGGTTCTGGATCAGGGTGTTGAGCAAGTGCTGGGTCGGCCCGGCGAACAACACGAATAGCAGCAGCGCACAGGCCAGCAGCATGTTGATGTCGGACATCACCCGCACGCCTTTATCGACACCGGAAACAGCAACGATGATCGCTGCGCCCATCATCAATGTGATCAGGCCGACCTGAATCCACTGGGTGTGAGCGATGCCGAAGAGATAGTCGAGACCGGAGTTGAGGTGCAGCACGCCAAAGCCCATGTCGGCACCCAGACCGAACACCGTGGCGATGATGCCGAAGCCATCGACCGCGTAACCGATCGGCCCGTTGATGCGTTTGCCGATCAGCGGATACAGCGCCGAGCGTAGCGCGAGCGGCAGGTTGTGACGGTAAGCGAAATAGGCCAGCGCCATGCCGACGAAGGCGAACACGCCCCATCCATGCAGACCCCAGTGCAGAAACAGAATCTGCATCGCCTGACGCGCCGCATCCGCGGTGCCCGCCTCGCCTTGCGGCGGCTGAATCATGTGCGTCAGTGGTTCGGACACGCAAAAGAAAAACAGCGTGATGCTGATCCCGGCGGCGAACAGCATGCCGGCCCAGGACAGATAACTGAATTCGGGCTCGTCGTGGTCGGCACCGAGTTTTATCTTGCCGTAGCCGGATAAGGCGGTGACCACAACGAAGATCAGATACACCGTCATCGCGAGCATGTAATACCAGCCGACCGTGTTGGCCGCCCAGTTCTGCGCTTGCAGCAGCCAGGCGCCGGCCTGCTCGGGCATGGCGATAACGACAAGGCCAAACAGCAGAATGACCGTCGCGGCGAAGTAGAACACCGGCGGATTCATCCGCACCAGACCGCTGGCGGGGGTAGACGATGCACTCATGAAACGTGCACCTCGAGGGGTTGAAACATGGCTGAAATGATCGGACTCAGCAAAGGCAAGCCTCCTGTTGTGAGCGGGCAGCGAACCACCGGTTTAACTTGAATGAACGTTCAAGTTAAACATGGATAGGGTGGTAAGGACTAATCGCAGGGCTGGGCGGTAGTTTTCATACAGCGGCCCGAGGAGGGGTATGACGCGGGATTCGGGGGATTCGTTCATTGCTCCGGTTGCAGAATCAAAAGCCCCTCACCCTAGCCCTCCCGAAACGTCGGACCGCCCAGAGGGAGAGGGGACTGATCGGGGGGTATTTGAGACTTACGGCGACCTGAAATGACTTTGACGAATCCATAATCAACTCGGTCTCTCAGGTCGATGGATAACCCAAAACACCTCCGTCGGCTCCCTCTCCCTTTGGGAGAGGGCTGGGGTGAGGGGAAAAGGATTCCACGTCCTTATTTCTGCGTCCCGTCATCATGCTGCAGATTCGCCTGCGTCAGATTCGCCCCCGCCGGCACACTGCGGGTCAGCCACACATTGCCGCCGATGGTCGAGCCCTTGCCGATGGTGATCCGTCCGAGAATCGTCGCCCCGGCGTAAATCACCACATCGTCCTCAACGATCGGATGGCGCGGATGGCCTTTCTGCAACTGGCCGTCCTCGTCCGCCGGAAAGCGCTTCGCCCCCAACGTCACGGCCTGATAAATCCGCACCCGCTCGCCAATGATCGCCGTCTCGCCAATCACCACACCCGTGCCATGATCGATAAAGAAACTGCGGCCGATCTGCGCGCCCGGATGGATATCGATACCGGTTGCCGAGTGGGCGATTTCCGCGCTGATCCGCGCCAACAGGGGCAAACCGGCGCGGTACAAATGATGCGCAAGGCGATGGTGAATCACCGCCAGAATCCCCGGATAGCAAATCAGCACTTCGTCGACACTGCGCGCGGCCGGATCACCGTGATAGGCCGCCAGCACATCGGTGTCGAGCAAAGTGCGCAAGCCAGGCAAAGCCAAGGCAAAATCCTGAACGATCTGAATCGCGCGGGGTTCGACCTCGCTGTCGTCCTGCGCACTGTGCCGCGCTACGTAACGCAATTCCAGACGGGTCTGCGTCAGCAAGGCATTCAGCGCGACGTCCAGAGTGTGGCCGACATAAAAGTCTTCACTTTCTTCACGCAGATCCACCGGGCCCAGGCGCATCGGGAACAGCGCGCCGCACAGTGCTTCAAGAATCTCCGCCATTGCTGCGCGCGAAGGCAACTCGCGACCACCCTGCTCACCGGAAGCCCGGCCATTCTGTGCCCGCCACTGATCGCGCGCGCTGCGCAACCGGCCGACGATGGTGTGCAATTGCCAATGACTGGAACGCTCGCTCACGGTAGAGACTCCTCACGGGCGGCCGGACTGTCTGGCCGCGTCAACGGCGCCCACTTTACGGCATGACCGCGAGAGCAAATTAAGAACCGATAGTGCTGACGTAAGTCCAGTTGGCTATAAGCGATTGGCGGTTGCCCCTGCAAAAGCGCGTGCCTATAGTCGTTTCATCTTCCTCCGCCAGTACGGACCCATGATCAAGAATCAGCTGGAACGCTTTAACCGTCTCGACCTGCTCGGCCATCCTACGCCACTGGAAAAACTTGAGCGTCTGTCCACATGGCTCGGCCGCGAGGTGTACATCAAACGCGATGACCTGACGCCGCTGGCCATGGGTGGCAACAAGCTGCGCAAACTCGAATACCTCGGCTCGGATGCTCTGGCACAAGGCGCCGACACGCTGATCACCGCCGGTGCGCTGCAATCGAACCACGTTCGCCAGACGGCTGCGCTGGCCGCCCGTCTAGGCCTCGGCTGTGTGGCACTGCTGGAAAATCCGCTGGGTACCGAGGACAGCAATTACATCGGCAATGGCAACCGCCTGCTGCTGGACCTGTTCGATGCCAAGGTCGAGCTGGTCGACAATCTCGACAACGCTGACGAACAACTGGCCGCCCTCGCCGTGCGTCTGCGCAGCAACGGCAAAAAGCCCTATCTGGTGCCGATCGGCGGTTCCAATGCACTGGGTGCGTTAGGTTACGTGCGCGCCGGGCTGGAACTGGCCGAACAGATCAAAGACACCGGACTTGAGTTCGCTGCCGTCGTATTGGCATCGGGCAGCGCTGGTACGCATAGCGGCCTGGCCCTGGCGCTGAGCGAGGCGTTGCCGCAACTGCCAGTGATTGGCGTGACCGTGTCGCGCAGCGAAGAAGATCAGCGGCCGAAAGTCCAGAGCCTGGCCGAGCGCACCGCGGACCTGCTCGGTGTCGAGCTGCCGGCCAGTTTCAAAGTCGAGCTGTGGGACGAGTATTTCGGCCCGCGCTATGGTGAGCCGAACGCCGGAACCTTGGCAGCGGTGAAACTGCTGGCGGGCCAGGAAGGTCTGTTGCTTGACCCGGTCTATACCGGCAAGGCCATGGCCGGGTTGCTCGATGGCATCGGGCGCCAGCGCTTTGATGACGGACCGATCATTTTCCTCCACACCGGCGGTGCGCCGGCGTTGTTTGCCTATAAGGATTTTCTGTAACTGATCGTTCCCACGCTCCGCATGGAAATACAGCCCGGGGCGCTCTGCGTTTTTTCCAGAGCTGGAGCGCGGAGCGCCCCTTGAGGCATTCCCACGCCGAGCGTGGGAACGACTTATATGCAGGAAAAGAATAACCAGTCAGATATTGAGTATTTTCAAGTCTATATCCGACATCCTATAGTCACGCCGCGGGCGAATTTCGGGCGAGACGCATAAGCTGCTTTGAGGCAGGATAGCGCTGTCGTCAAATTCCCGAATGTGCCTACATTCCTTAAGCGTCTTCCATAAGAAAACACAGGGGCTTGTCATGAATTTTTCCGCACTACGTCGCACTCTGCTGGTCGGTTCGCTGGGGCTTGCGCTGGGCGCCGGTCTGATCGGCCAGGCCGTGGCCGGTGAGCAACTGCAACAGATCAAGGACAAAGGCGTACTCAACGTCGGCCTGGAAGGCACTTATCCACCGTTCAGTTTCGTCGACGAGAGCGGCAAGCTGTCCGGTTTCGAAGTCGAACTCTCCGAAGCGCTGGCGCAAAAACTGGGTGTCAAAGCCAAGGTTCAGCCGACCAAATGGGATGGCATCCTCGCCGCGCTGGAATCCAAGCGTCTGGACATCGTAGTCAATCAGGTGACCATCTCCGACGAGCGCAAGAAGAAGTATGACTTCTCCAAACCGTATACCGTTTCCGGGATCCAGGCGCTGGTGCTGAAGAACAAGGAAGCAGCGCTGAACATCAAGACCGCTGCTGACCTGTCCGGCAAGAAAGTCGGTGTCGGCCTGGGCACCAACTATGAACAATGGGTTCGCGCCAACGTGCCAGGTGCTGACGTACGCACCTACGATGATGATCCGACCAAATTCGCCGACCTCAACAACGGCCGCACCGATGCGATCCTGATCGACCGTCTGGCCGCGCTGGAATATGCCAAGAAAGCCCCGAAAACCGTCGCCGCGGGTGAAGCGTTCTCGCGTCAGGAATCCGGGATTGCCCTGCGCAAAGGCGAGCCGGAACTGCTGGCTGCGGTGAACAAGGCCCTCGACGAACTGCGCGCCGACGGCACGCTGGAAAAGCTGTCGAAGAAATACTTCAACGCTGACGTCACTCAATAATGGAAGAAGCTTTCCAACTCGCCCTGGATTCCGCGCCCTTCCTGCTCAAGGGCGCGTATTACACGGTAGTCCTCAGCCTCGGCGGCATGTTTTTCGGCCTGCTGCTGGGCTTCGGTCTGGCGCTGATGCGCCTGTCGCGCTTCAAATCGGTCAGCTGGCTGGCACGCATCTACGTGTCGTTCTTTCGCGGCACGCCGTTGCTGGTGCAACTGTTCGTGATCTATTACGGCTTGCCGCAATTGGGTCTCGAGCTTGATCCGCTGCCAGCGGCACTGATCGGTTTCTCGCTGAACATGGCCGCCTACGCCTGTGAAATCCTCCGCGCCGCGATCGGTTCGATCGAACGTGGTCAGTGGGAAGCGGCTGCGAGCATCGGCATGACCCGCGCGCAGACCTTGCGCCGGGCCATCCTGCCGCAAGCGATGCGCACGGCGCTGCCGCCGCTGGGCAACAGCTTCATTTCGCTGGTCAAGGACACCGCGCTCGCCGCCACCATTCAGGTGCCGGAGCTGTTCCGCCAGGCGCAACTGATTACCGCCCGGACTTTTGAAGTCTTCACCATGTATCTTGCCGCCGCGCTGATCTACTGGATTCTGGCCACGGTGCTGTCGCACCTGCAGAACAAGTTGGAAGAGCGGGTCAATCGGCACGACCAGGAGTCCTGAGCCCATGATTGTCGTGGAAAAACTGACCAAGCAATTCAAGAGTCAGGTCGTACTTGACGGCATCGATCTGGAGGTCAAGGAAGGTGAGGTCGTGGCGATCATCGGCCCCAGCGGTTCGGGGAAAACCACGTTCCTGCGTTGCCTGAATTTCCTTGAACAACCCACCAGCGGCCGGATCAAGGTTGGCGACATCGAAATTGATACCAGCCGCCCGCTGAACCAGCAACAGAGCCTGGTGCGCAATCTGCGCCAGCACGTGGGTTTCGTGTTCCAGAACTTCAACCTGTTCCCCCATCGCACCGCGCTGGAAAATGTCATCGAAGGCCCGATCGTGGTCAAGAAGATCCCGCGCGACGAGGCTGTTGCGCTCGGCAAAAAACTCTTGGCCAAGGTCGGACTCGCCGGCAAAGAGGATGCTTACCCGCGTCGTCTCTCCGGTGGTCAGCAGCAGCGCGTCGCAATTGCCCGGGCCCTGGCGATGGAGCCGGAAGTGATTCTGTTCGATGAGCCGACCTCGGCGCTCGACCCGGAACTGGTCGGGGAGGTGCTGGCGACCATCCGCGGCCTCGCTGAAGAGAAACGCACCATGGTCATCGTCACGCACGAGATGGGTTTTGCTCGCGACGTGGCCAACCGTGTGGTGTTTTTCGACAAGGGCGTGATTGTCGAACAAGGTGAAGCCAAGGCATTGTTTGCCAATCCGAAAGAACAGCGCACACAACAGTTTCTCAGCAAGTTCCTGAATCACGCCTGAGTCTCTTTCAAGTGCGCATCGGCAACTTCCAGGGATGGAAGATGCCTTATCAAGATCTATATAAGCAATATCCAAAATACTTGGACGAGCGCATCTTCAAACATTGTGCAACAGTTGAATAGCGCTTGTAAGCTGAGCCCTTCCATTTGATCACGCCCCCATAAACCCAAGTAGAAACGGACCAGAAGCCGCGGAGCTCGTGGCCCGATTCGCCTCGACACCTAGGCTTTCGGCGTCCGCGCCGTAGGACCTTTCTGATTAACTTGTAATTCGCCGATTAACTAATTTCGTCTATTGACACTCCTCCCGGCACACTCTTATCTAGTCGACAACCGGCTCCACCCAGTTCAGTCACGCCGTCTTCAACTTGAATAAAAGTTTGACGCTTTATTGCCGGTTTATTCACGCCTTTTGTTCTTTCAGAAACGGACTTCGCTGCAAGGCTTCAAGGAGAGAAATAGATGAACCGCACTTCGCATACCCCCGAACTGGCAGCGCCGAGCCTGGCGCCCGCGCAGAAAACCGGCATCAATCTGGCCGCCGCTGCTCACCTGTTGATCGAGGTGGCGCCCTACCCCGACATGGACAGCGGCGACCTTATCGAATTGTTCTGGAACAAGTGTTACGTCGCCTCCAGGGTTCTGACTGCCGAGGATGTCGGCACGGCGGTCAGCCTGCGGGTGCCGGAAAGCTTCATCGAAAACGGCACTGCGCGTATCCATTACCGGCTGATGCAGGTCGGCCAGGGGCCGGCGTTATCGGCGACAACGCGAGTGCAGGTCAAACTTGATTGCCCGGGCGGCCAGCCGTCGGCCCTGAGCGCAGACGAAAACCAGCAATTGGCGCCGGTGACGATACCCGAGGTCATTCGCCGCCAGGGCGTCAACCCGAACCAGATCAAACGCGGCGTGCCGCTGAGCATCGAGCCGTACCTGAACATGGCCGAAGATGACGCCATCACCTTGCGCTGGGGTGATGTGCGGATGGACCTGGCACCGATCACCGCAGCCGACATCGGCTTGCCGATCCAGGTCTGGGTGCCGCCGGCGGTGATTGTCGAAGCGGGCGAAGATCTGCGACTGGACGTGACCTATTGCATCCTCGATCGGGTCGGCAACAACTCCCGCTGGGCACCGCCGCGCACGCTGAAAATTGGCTGCGTCAATCCCTACCTGAAAGTCCCGTTGAAGCAGGAATTCGAAGCGGCCGAAGCACGTGAGCATTGATGCTGTCGCGAGGTGACGAGGGTTCGCCCCCTCCTTCTATACATATTCCTAAAAGTTAGTTTATTTAATATTTATACGCGCTTAGGGTATATACACCGGACCACCGGACATTCCTTCGTTCGCCGCACCTTGCGGCGTTTTCAATGAGATGTGAGGTAGGTCGTATGGTCCGGAAGTCAATCACCCCAGTGCAGATCGCCAGGGCATTGCGTGCAGCCAGGGAGTGGCACTGATGTCCAGTCTGGCCGATGCAAACGTCCAGTCGGATCTGGACATCGCCCCGCTGTTGTTGCCCGCGCAGGTCTTGCGCAACGACGCCCAGGCCATCAAGGCTGCCCATGAGCTGGCGCAGGTCGCCCGCGTTCAGGCGGCGAAACGCGATCGTCAGCGCAAGTTGCCGTGGTCGGAAATCGAGCAGTTCACCCGCAGCGGCCTGGGCAGCATTGCCATCCCGCGCGAGTACGGTGGCCCGCAGGTTTCGTTCGTCACGCTGGCGGAAGTCTTCGCCATCATCTCCGCCGCCGACCCGGCGTTGGGGCAAATCCCGCAGAACCAGTTCGGCATCATTCATCTGGTCCTTGGCTGCGCCAGCGCGGCGCAGAAACAGCAGTTGTTCGACAGTGTTCTGCAAGGCTGGCGCATCGGTAATGCCGGCCCGGAACGCGGCAGCAAAAATACCCTGGAATTGAAAGCGCGGATCACCGCCGATGGCGATGGCTATCTGATCAACGGCCAGAAGTTCTACTCCACCGGCGCGCTGTTTGCGCACTGGGTGGCGGTGAAAGCGCTGAACGATGAAGGCAAGCAAGTGCTGGCGTTCGTCCGGCGCGGCACGCCGGGTTTGCGCATCGTCGACGACTGGTCGGGCTTCGGTCAGCGCACCACCGCCAGCGGCACGATTTTGCTCAACAACGTGCGCGTCGAGTCGAGCCTGGTCATCGACAACTGGAAGATCAACGAAACGCCGAACACCCAGGGCGCCGTTTCGCAGTTGATTCAGGCGGCCATCGATGCCGGCATCGCTCGTGGCGCGATTGACGATGCCATCGAATTCGTCCAAACCCGTGCACGGCCGTGGATCGACGCCAAGGTCGATCGCGCCAGCGATGACCTCTACGTGATCGCCGATATCGGCAAACTGAAGATCGAATTGCATGCCGCCGAAGCGCTGCTGCGCAAGGCAGGCCAAGTGCTCGATCAGGTGCACGCCGCACCGATCACCGCGGCCTCCGCCGCGCGTGCGTCGATCGCCGTGGCCGAAGCGAAAGTGCTGACCACCGAGATTTCCTTGCTTGCCAGCGAAAAGCTTTTCGAACTGGCCGGCAGCCGCGCGACCCTCGCCGAATTCAACCTCGACCGCCACTGGCGCAACGCCCGGGTGCACACCCTGCACGACCCGGTGCGCTGGAAATACCACGCGGTCGGCGCCTATCGCCTCAACGGCACGCTGCCTGCTCGTCACTCATGGATCTGACGACCAGAACACTTTTGACCAGATCTCTGGAGAAGCACATGACTTTTTCCCAACCCGTCGCGCTCATCATCAGCGATGAGCAAGCCCTGATCGTCGCCAGCGACCTGGCCGAAGATTTCCAACGCGACAGCGCCCTGCGCGATCGTGAAAGGCGCCTGCCGCTGCCCGAGCTGGAGGTGTTTTCCCGCTCCGGCCTGTGGGGCATCAGCGTGCCCAAGGCGTACGGCGGCGCTGGCGTGTCCAACGTGACCCTGGCCAAAGTCATCGCCCTGATTGCGCAGGCCGACGGTTCGCTCGGGCAGATTCCGCAAAACCATTTCTACGCACTGGAAGTGCTGCGGGTCAACGGCAGCGAGCAGCAAAAACAGCGCCTGTACGCCGAGGTTCTCGCCGGCCAGCGTTTGGGCAATGCCTTGGCGGAACTGGGTACTAAAACCGCTCACGACCGCGTAACCAGTCTCAAGCGCGACGGCGATGGTTATCGCATCAACGGCCGCAAGTTCTACGCGACCGGGGCGATTTACGCGCAGCGCATTCCGACCTCGGTGGTGGACGAAAATGGCGTGCAGCAACTGGCCTTTGTCCCACGTAACAGCAAAGGTCTGAGCGTGATCGACGACTGGAGTGGTTTCGGCCAGCGCACCACTGGCAGCGGCTCGGTAGTCTTCGAAGATGTATACGTCGCGGCTGAAGACGTGCTTCCGTTTCAAAGTGCTTTCGAACGGCCGACCACGGTCGGCCCGCTGGCACAAATTCTTCACGCCGCCATCGATACCGGTATCGCTCGCGCCGCTTACGAGGACGCCTTGCATTTCGTGCGCAGCAAGACGCGGCCGTGGATCGACTCCGGCAATGACAAAGCCACCGAGGACCCGCTGACCCTGAAGAGCTTCGGTCACCTGAGTATCCGCCTGCACGCCAGCGAAGCCCTGCTTGAACGTGCCGGCGAATTCCTTGATGCCGCACAGGCTGACACCAACGCCGAAACCGTTGCAGCGGCCTCAATCGCCGTCGCCGAAGCACGCGCGATCAGCACGGAAATATCGCTGGCGGCGGGCAGCACATTGTTCGAGCTGGCCGGCAGCCAGGCCACCCTCGCCGAGCACGGCCTCGACCGCCACTGGCGCAACGCCCGGGTGCACACGTTGCATGACCCAGTGCGCTGGAAATATCACGCGGTCGGCAATTATTACCTCAACGACGAAAAGCCTCCGCTGCGAGGGACGATCTGATGAGCGCGGCGAAAAAGAAGATTCTGCTCAACGCGTTCAACATGAACTGCATCGGCCATATCAATCACGGATTGTGGACGCATCCGCGCGATACCTCGACCCGTTACAACACGATCGAATACTGGACCGAACTGGCGCAATTGCTCGAACGCGGCCTGTTCGACGGCTTGTTCATCGCCGACATCGTCGGGGTGTATGACGTCTACCAGAACTCGCTCGACGTGACGCTGAAAGAGGCGATCCAGTTGCCGGTCAACGACCCTTTGCTGCTGGTCTCGGCAATGGCTGCTGTGACGAAAAATCTCGGCTTTGGCCTCACCGCCAATCTCACCTACGAAGCGCCGTATCTGTTCGCCAGGCGTCTGTCGACGCTCGATCATTTGAGCCGTGGCCGGGTGGGCTGGAACATCGTCACCGGCTATCTCGACAGCGCCGCCAAAGCCATGGGCCTCAGCGCGCAGGTTGAACATGACCGCCGTTACGACCAGGCCGACGAGTATTTACAGGTGCTCTACAAACTCTGGGAAGGCAGTTGGGAAAATGGCGCGGTGCTCAACGACCGCGCGCAGCGCATCTACGCGCAGCCGGACAAAGTCCATAAGGTCGAGCATAAGGGCGAGTTCTACCAGGTCGAGGGTTATCACCTGTGCGAACCGTCGCCGCAGCGTTCGCCGGTGCTGTTTCAGGCCGGCAGTTCCGAGCGCGGTTTGCAGTTCGCCGGGCGCCACGCCGAGTGCGTGTTCATCAGCGGCCAGAACAAATCGTCGACCAAGGCACAAGTGGACAAGGTCCGCGCCAGTGCGGTTGCTGCGGGACGCAACCCCGAAGACATCAAGGTGTTCATGGGCCTTAATGTGATTGTCGGCGCCAGCGAAGAAGCGGCCTGGGCCAAGCACGCCGAATACCTCGGCTACGCCAGCGCCGAGGCCGGCGTGGCGCATTTTTCCGCCTCCACCGGCATCGACTTCTCCCGGTACGAAATCGACGAACCGATCCAGTACGTGAAAAGCAACGCGATCCAGTCGGCCACCAAAACCCTGCAGAACAACGACTGGACCCGGCGCAAATTGCTCGACCAGCACGCCCTCGGTGGCCGCTACATCACTGTGGTCGGCTCGCCTGAACAAGTGGCCGACGAGCTGGAGTCGTGGATCGCCGAAACCGGGCTGGATGGCTTCAACCTGACCCGCATCGTCACGCCGGAAAGCTATGTGGATTTCATCGACTTGGTGATTCCCGAACTACAGCGGCGCGGCTCGTACAAGACCGCGTATGACAGCGGCACCTTGCGCGAAAAGCTGTTTCACGAAGGGGCGCAGTTGCCCGAGCGACACACAGGCTCCGCGTTTCGCCGCTAAAAGCATCGCTGGCAAGCCAGCTCCCACAAGGGTCTGTGCCGTTCACAAAACCTGTGGGAGCTGGCTTGCCAGCGATGAGGCCATCCAATACACCACAAATTCATGCACGGACTGGATAACTCATCATGACCAAGAATCTGCTCTCCCACCCAGTCAAAGCACTGGCCCTGGCCCTCGGCCTGTTCAGCTCGGCAGTATTTGCCGCCGATGCACCCTTGAAAATCGGCACCACCGCCGCCTTCGCCATTCCGCTGGAAGCGGCCGTCGAAGAGGCCTCCAAACAGGGTCTGAAGGTAGAGCTGGTGGAGTTCACCGACTGGATCGCGCCCAACGTCAGCCTCGCTGCCGGCGATATCGACGTGAACTATTTTCAGCACATTCCGTTTCTGGAAAACGCCAAAGCCGCGTCGGGTTTTGATCTGGTGCCGTTCGCGCCGGGGATCATCAACAACGTCGGTCTGTACTCGAAAAAATACAAAAGCTTCGCCGAGTTACCGGAGGGCGCCAGCGTTGCCATCGCCAACGATCCGATCAACAGCGGTCGCGGTCTGCAATTGCTGGCCAAGGCCGGTTTGATCACGCTCAAACCAGGCGTCGGCTACAAAGCCACCGAGGATGACATCGTCGCCAATCCGAAGAAGATCAAGATTCTCCAGGTCGAAGCCGTGCAACTGGTGCGCGCCTACGATGACGCCGATCTGGTCCAGGGCTACCCGGCCTACATTCGTTTGGCGAAGACCTTCGATGCCGGTTCGGCGCTGCTGTTCGACGGCCTCGATCACAAGGAATATGTGATTCAGTTCGTCATTCAGCCGAAGAGCAAAACCGATCCGCGCCTGATCAAATTCGTCGACATCTACCAGCATTCGCCGGCCGTTCGCGCAGCGCTGGATAAAGCCCACGGCAGGCTCTATCAAGCCGGTTGGGAAAGCTGAGCATGACCGCCGCGATCCAACGGCGACTGGAGACTCCAGAGCCACACACTGCTGAACAAACCGAGCTGCATCCCGAGCTGAACCGTGCCCATGTGCGCTTCATCGGGCTGGGCAAAACCTACAACGGTCGTCAAGGTCCGGTCGCCGCCTTGCAGGGCATTGACCTAGCGATTCAGCGCGGCGAAGTGTTCGGCATCATCGGCCGTAGCGGCGCCGGCAAGTCGTCGTTGATCCGCACGATCAATCGCCTTGAGCAACCAACGTCGGGGCGCGTTCTGATCGATCAGGTCGACATCGGCGAATTCGACGAAGACCGTCTCGTCGCGTTGCGCCGGCGCATCGGCATGATCTTCCAGCACTTCAATCTGATGTCGGCCAAGACCGTTTGGCAGAACGTCGAGTTGCCGCTGAAAGTCGCGGGTGTACCGAAACGGCAACGCGAGGAAAAGGTCCGCGAGCTGCTCGAGTTGGTCGGTCTGCAAAGCAAGCATCAGGCGTATCCGGCACAGCTTTCGGGGGGACAGAAACAGCGCGTCGGTATCGCCCGTGCGCTGGTGCACGACCCGGACATTCTGCTGTGCGACGAAGCGACTTCGGCGCTCGATCCGGAGACCACGCAATCGATCCTCGCCCTGCTGCGCGAGATCAATAAACGCCTCGGCCTGACCATCGTGTTGATCACTCATGAAATGGCGGTGATCCGCGAGATCTGCGACCGCGTCGTGGTGCTTGAGCATGGCCGTATCGTCGAGCAAGGCCCGGTCTGGCAGGTGTTCGGCAATCCGCAGCACGAGGTCAGCCAGACCCTGCTTGCGCCGCTGCAACACGCCTTGCCGGAAGAATTGCAGAGCCGTTTGCTCGCGCACTCGACTTCCGCCAACGACGCTGTAGTGCTGCGCTTGCAGTTCACCGGCAGCTCCAGCGACGAACCGGATCTGGCGGCGCTGTTCGCTGCATTGAGCGGTCGAGTCAAGCTGTTGCAGGGCGGCGTGGAACGGATCCAGGGGCATGCGCTGGGGCAACTGTTATTGGCAGTCAGCGGTTCTTCGTACAGCGCCGAGCAATTGCGCGAACGCGCCGCGCCATGGGCACAACGCGTGGAGGTAATGGGTTATGTGGGTTGAGCGCTTGTGGCAGGGTTTTATCGACACGTTCCTGATGGTCGGTGTGTCGTCGTTGATCGCATTGCTGGTGGGCATTCCCATGGCGGTGATTCTGGTCACCAGTGACAAGGGCGGCATCTACCAGGCGCCGATGCTGAATCGTGCATTGGGCGCCTTCGTCAATCTGTTCCGCTCGATCCCGTTTCTGATTCTGATGGTCGCGCTGATTCCGTTCACCCGGCTGATTGTCGGCACCACCTACGGAGTCTGGGCCGCCGTAGTGCCGCTGACGATCGCCGCAACACCGTTCTTTGCGCGTATTGCCGAGGTCAGTCTGCGCGAGGTCGATCATGGCTTGATCGAAGCCGCGCAGGCGATGGGTTGCCGGCGCTGGCACATCGTCTGGCATGTGCTGTTGCCCGAGGCGCTGCCGGGGATTGTCGGTGGCTTCACCATTACCCTGGTGACGATGATCAACTCGTCAGCGATGGCCGGGGCGATCGGCGCCGGGGGCTTGGGGGATATCGCTTATCGCTACGGCTATCAGCGCTTTGACAGCCAGATCATGTTGACTGTGATTGTGTTGCTGGTGGCAGTGGTGGCGGTGATTCAGTTGGGTGGGGATCGGTTAGCTCGGGGGTTGAACAAGCGTTGAGGCGAGATCAATGGTCGCAGCCCTTTAACCAAAGTCAGTTACCTTTTTGGAAATGGGCCGCCCCTTGGCGGCGTACCTACACAAGTCGGGCGTCGCCATTCAGGTGAACCATTTTTTGAAAAAGTTCTGCTTGGGGGGCTTTTCGTAATAAGCGATGAAGTTGGCGATGGATCTGTCGGACGATCCTTCCTCTGGTCTTCTGTAAAGCAATTCGCCCTGTGCTCCAACCACGCCGATTCCGGCCGAATAACCGCCATCGAGGTTCACTGACCATCCATTAGCCCCGCTCATCCCATCAAGTCTGGCCATTACCCTGGACCATTCGGGCATGGTATAGCCTGTTGCTGCTTCGCTGCGCCCGGTGCTGCCGCCCCATGCCAAACGCGTACGCTGCCCGTGCTCTGATCCGCCGGGCCTACTGATACCGGAGCGAATGTTGGGTGAACCTGCGTGACCCAACTTCCCCGGCTGATTGTTTTTCGGGTTGAAGAGAAACTTGGTAAGACCTAACAGGCTTTCAGGGAAAACAGCTGTACCGCCTCGTGAGACCACGGGCCCGGATTCAATACTCGATCCGTCTCTCATTTGAACCGTCACGAAATGCTCTCGATAGTCTGAAGGCACCGGGACGTAAATCCGGCTTTTACCACCAATCTTGCTTGGGCCAATTGGCGCAAAGGGGGAAACGTGCTCGCTGGCCTGGTTACCCATATTGAAAAAACCGCCATTTACATAGGCAACGACACCCGCATCCTGAATGGCGGCTTGCGCCTTGATGTCCTGCCCCGGCGCAGTATTCAGACGAAATCCTGTTTTTGCTCCCGCAACTTTGCTTTGCAATGTCGAATCAAGCGACAGGTAGGCAAGCGTTCTATCGCCAATGACAGGGCGATTCAAATTCATTCCCATCCGCTTGAACAGTTCATTACCGCCGACAATATCGACTGCAATAATCCCCTTCGCCACGGTGCGTACCCAGACACCGTCTCTTGAAGCCACTACTCCCGCATAAGCTCTGCGCCAACGATCCTGCGCATCGCTTCGCTTGCGACCGTCGGGATCAACAGCGGTTGTCGGATTGTTTGTGACCATTGCGTACAAATTCAATCCGTCCTCCTCCGGATCCGCGCTGATCCATCGCTGCAGCCAGGGCGCGTAATATCGGTAGCCATAGTAATAAAGCCCCGTGGCGTCTCGCTCCTTGCCAGAGTATCGAGTGCTCTTGTATGCCGCCGCAGCCGCATTTTTTCCAGCCCAACAGGCGGTGCCTCCAAACGGATAATACTGTTCCAGTGTCAGAACACAGCCTTGCGCATCAAGCTCCAGAGTGCAGGAGCCGACGAGATCGTCATAGCCAAAGCGCAGTTGGTCTGGATGTCTGCCGCCAGGCCAGTGCAACAGTGTCACAGAAGATCGACCGACTCCGATTTCGATCACTTGATGCTCTTCACCTTCGGCACTACGGTGTAATTCAAGACCGGAAAAATAACGAACCTCGCTACTCAAAATTCGGACCGTAGTCTGTCGGATGAATACTTTGCGCGATCGATGTCCGGGACGCTCATAACTGAAGCATTCGGCGTCACCGTTTTTTGCCTCGCGTTGAACCAGTACTACCTGGCTCAGCTCATTACGCTCGTTCCACGTCATCGCCTGACCGCGTTGCAACTCGAGCTGATTACCCGCCGCATCGAATCCCGACGCTATATCCGCTTCCCCGGGCAAATTACCGTCATCGCGCTGGCCCAGACTTCGGTTGTTGTACGCCGAAGTAAACATCGAAAACCCAGGCGCACCGCTGTGATGACGGGTGATCAGATTACCCGCCGCGTCATAGTCGAATGTCTGTGTGTAGTTGCGCCGCTGATTGGGGTCCAGCGGTGTAGGTAACAGATCCGGCAATGCCGGGCCGTGGCTCGGATTACTGACTTCCCAACTCCGGGCCTCGACCAGTTGATAAAGGCTGTCGTAGCGATATCGACAGACCGGCTCGATCCGCTGATTGTTGAAGTAAGACACAGCCTGGGTTTTATCTTCCAGGCTGGTGACATTGCCCACCGGGTCATAGGTGTAATTCAGATCCTGCAACGGCTCTTGCGCACCGACACTGGCGACCAATCTGAGTAACCGGCCATCATCGCGGCTGTATTCGGCGCGGGCGACGATGCCGTTGCCGGCCGTTTCGCTTTCGATCTGACCCTGCGCGTTGTAACGAATGGCGCTGACCAGGCACTGCGGCTGCCTGCCCTCGCCGGCCTGTAACAGCCAGATCGCGGCAGATTGCCCGGCCATGTTGTAATGCTGCGTTCTGATATTACCCACCGCGTCGGTGTGATGCTGCAGGTCGCCTGTGGGGCTGAAAGACTGTCGAGTGACGTAGTTTTTCTCCTCGAGAAACTCATCTCGGCGGTCCGGATCGAGGGGCCAGTCCGGTGTTTCCAGTTCAATCAGAAAGCGTCGCGATTCCACCAGTGCTGACCCGCCGAGGCCGTAGTCATCGAAGTGTCGATTGCCGGCCGGGTCGTCATGACGAATCGGTTGACCGCACTGATTGCGCAGGGCGGCATCATCGGTGGCTTCTCCATAGGTCCAGCGCTCGACTACGCGAGACGGCCCGTTGTGCGCTTGCTCAGTGAGGGCGACCGGCCGTTGCAGCTCATCGTATTGGTGATGGCTCTGACTGCCCCGCGCATCCCAGACAGCACACAACGAACCCGCTTCGTTCAACAGGCACGCCTGCCATCCGGCGTCGACACTGTCTGTGAATAGCCCTTGCCCGCTCAACGCGTAGACAGCGGCCAGATTTGGCTTCGGCGCAGCGCCATATAAACGTGGATCCCACGACGCCACCTGCCGCCCCGCCTCATCGAAGCTCTGCCGAGTGATGCGCGATTCGATGTCCGGTTTTTCCGGATGCCGGTAGTAGGCAACGCCGCGAATCGCCAATGCGCGCGAGTCAAGGACCGACAAGGTCGGAGTGGCGGTGTGATGGTGAGTGTTCACGGCTACGCGAGTCCCTGGCGCCCATGCACCAAGACTGAACCTGTTTTCTCTGCCCCGACACTGTAAGAACTACCAGTTGCTTTCAGCCAGGTTTTCCGGCTTGTGCGCGCACGTATCGTATATGGACAGGGCTGGCGCGGTGGCTGAATAAGCGCTATGTTCCATAGCGGCAGGTGGCCATCAATCAGATCCATGTGATCCCACGTATTTGGGCAATGCCCTTCGTAAAAACCAGACCCTTCCTACGCAAAATTTATCGTTTCGCCAGCCCGATCCACGCGGGTTTGCAGGACGCTTCCTAGAATGTTTTGCCCGCTTGTACCCGAAATATCCTGTAGCTAATCTCCGCTCGTCACTGCTTGGCGGTGACCGGATTCAGTTGTCCGGATTCGCTGGGCGTGCGGTCAGGCCTGACCTCGGCAGAGCTTCAAGCTGCCCGATGTTGGCTGTGCGCAGGGCACTTTCGGGTGCGCCGATAACCGGCGGCCGGCGACTGATCTGCGCGCAGCCGCCGCCCTGCTCGTTTAGTCGCGAAATGGTTGGCTCCCCACTTGAAGTCAGGAGTTTACCCGTGGAAAAAAATCTTGCCGATCCGCCACTCAGCCTTACCTCCACCAAGCGGTTCACCGAGGATTTGCTCAAGGATCGCTCGGCACTTTGCCGCGCCGTTGACTCTCATCTGGCCGGCAGTCAGGTCACGGTGGCGGGACAGAAACGTGTCTACAGCATCAGCGAAGACGTGACGCTGGAGGATGCCCAGTTGTATGTCGCCGACCTGCTGCGCTGCGCTTCGGTGACCGTCCATCAATGCGGCGATCAGCTCGGGGGCGCGGATCGAGCCATGGTGTTCTCGGTCTGGCATCTGCTGGAGATGGCCAAAGCGATGATGGACCGCTCGATCGATTGCCTGGGCGCGAAGCAGCACTAATTCCAGGCATCAATCACCGCCTGCGCTGGCAGCAGCGCAGGCGGCGTTTTTTTGCCAGCGAAAAAGCTTATAGTCCGCTTCTCCCACCGCCAAAAACAGCATCGATGATGAAGCAAACGCCCAGCGACCTCGAACAGATCACCGCCACCACTCTCGGCCATTACAACTCGGTGGCCGAGGACTTCCGTGAAGGCACCCGCGATCACGATGTCAGTCAGAATATCGATGCGTTGCTGCGGCATATTCAAGGCTCGGCGCCGTTTACCATCCTGGACTTCGGCTGCGGGCCGGGGCGGGATTTGCAGACGTTTACGCATATGGGGCACATCGCTGTCGGGCTGGACGGTTCGGAGGAGTTTGCGCGGATGGCCCGCGAGGACAGCGGCTGCGAGGTATTGCAGCAGGATTTCCTCAACCTGGATCTGCCGGCGGAGCGCTTCGACGGGATCTTCGCCAACGCGGTGTTGTTTCATGTGCCGTTGCAGGAATTACCGCGAGTGCTCAAGCAATTGCACGACGCGTTGAAAGCGGGCGGTGTGTTGTTCAGCTCCAATCCACGCGGGGATAACCGGGAGGGCTGGAACGGGCCGCGCTATGGCTCGTATCACGATCTCCAGGCCTGGCAAGGTTTGCTGACGGCGGCGGGGTTTGTCGAGCTGGAGCATTACTACCGGCCAGCGGGGCTGCCGCGCGAGCAACAGCCTTGGTTGGCGAGTGTTTGGCGTAAATCTGCATAGTCCATCAAGACGCCATCGCCAGCAGGCTGGCTCCCACAGGAGCGCGCATTGCAATTGTGGGAGCCAGCCTGCTGGCGATGAGCGCGAAGCGCTCGCTTTTACTCTGGGTCTTTTTTCGGCTCGCGAATCTTGTACCAGGCCACATACAGCGCCGGCAGAAACAGCAGCGTCAGCAACGTCGCCACTACGATCCCGCCGATCATCGCGTAGGCCATCGGCCCCCAGAACACTTCGCGAGCGATCGGGATCATGCCCATGCTCGCCGCGGCGGCGGTCAGCAAAATCGGCCGGCGCCGGTGCTCGGTCGCTTCCACCACCGCATCCCATGGCGCATAGCCTTTCTGCTCGAACTCATCGATCTGCGTCACCAGAATCACCGAGTTGCGGATGATGATGCCGATCAGCGCAAGAATCCCCAGAATTGCCACGAAGCCCATCGGCGTGCCGGTCGGCACCAGCGCCAGCACCACGCCGATCAGCCCCAGCGGCGCGACGCTGGCCACCAGGAACATCTTTTGCACGCTGTGCAACTGGATCATCAGGAAAGTCGCCATGAGGAACAGCATCAACGGCAAGACCTTGGCAATCGGCCCCTGGGCCTTGCCGCTTTCCTCGACGGTACCGCCGGTGGCGACCTTGTAGCCGACCGGCAGTTTCGACGCGAAAGCGTCTATCGATGGCTTGAGCAGTTTCACCAGATCGGTTGGCTGGATCTCATCGCGCACCGAAGCCTTGATGGTGATCGTCGGCAAACGGTCGCGACGCCACACCAGCGGCTGCTCCAGTTCATAGCGCACGGTGGCGAACGCCAGTAGCGGAATCGAAGTGCCGCTCGGCGTGACGATCTGCAGGTTCTGCAGGGTTTCCGGCGTACCGCGTTCGGAATCCACCGCGCGGCCGACCACGTTGATCAGGTAGATATCATCATCGACCTGGGTCAATGGCGAGCCGCTGACGATACTGTTCATCAGGTTCGCCACGTCTTCCGACGACAGCCCGAGCTGGCGGGCCTTGTCCTGAGCAATGTCAACGCGCAGGACTTTACCCGGCTCATTCCAGTCGTAGATGATCTCGCCGATATGCGGGTTCTTGTCCAGTTCAGTGGCCAGGTCGATCGCATGTTTGCGCACCTGATCGACGTCCTTGCCACTGACCCGGTACTGGATCGGACGCCCGACTGGCGGGCCCATCTCCAGCGCCTGCACGTAGCTGCCGATGCCGACGAAGTCCTTGTGCAAGCGCTCGCGCAGGCGCTGGCTCAGCGCTTCGCGGGCCTCGAAATCCTTGCTGACGATGACCAGTTGCGCGTAGTACGGGTTCTGCAATTGCTGGTCGAGGGGCAGATAGAAACGAATCGCGCCCTGACCGATGTAGGTGCTCCAGCGCACAATGTCAGGGTCGCCCTTGAGCGTGGCCTCGAGCTTGTCCACCGCTTTGCGGGTTTCATCGATCGAAGCGTTTTGCGGCAGGTTGAGGTCGACGAGAATTTCCGGACGGTCCGAAGCGGGGAAAAACTGGTTCTGCACAAAGCGCATGCAGAACACCGCCAGCACGAACAACAGTACGGTGACGCCGATCGCCCACCAACGGTTGCGCATCGCCCACAACAGGCCGCCGTTGAAGGCGCGACCGATGCGACCCGGTTCAGCGTCATGGGCCTTCACCTTGTCGCTGAGGATATGCACGCCGATCACCGGCGCAAAGAACACCGCCACCACCCACGAGACGATCATCGCCACGGCAATCACCGCAAACAGCGTGAACGTATATTCACCGGCGGAGCTCGCGTTGAGGCCGATCGGCACGAACCCGGCCACCGTCACCAGCGTACCGGTGAGCATCGGAAACGCCGTCGAGGTGTAGGCGAACGTCGCCGCCTGCTCTTTGGTTTCGCCCATTTCCAGACGCGTGACCATCATCTCCACGGTGATCATCGCATCGTCCACCAGCAGGCCGAGGGCAATGATCAACGCCCCGAGGGAAATCCGCTGCATGGTGATGCCGCTGTACTCCATGAATACAAATACCATCGCCAGCACCAGCGGAATCGAGCACGCCACCACCAGCCCAGCGCGCACGCCAAGGCTGATGAAGCTCACCACCAGCACGATGATCACCGCCTCGAACAAGGCGCTGGTGAAGCCGCCGACGGCTTCTTCCACCACCACCGCCTGATCGGACACCGTGTGCACACCGACGCCCACCGGCAAATCTGCGGTGAGCTGGTCGATGCGCTCGTGCAGCGCTTTACCGAACTCCTGAACGTTGCCGCCCTTCTGCATCGCAATCGCCAGACCGATGGCCGGTTTGCCGTCGAAGCGGAATTCAGGCGTGGCCGGGTCGACGTAGCCGCGACGGATGTCGGCGATATCGGCCAGACGATAGAAACGGTCGTTGAGCTTGAGATTGACCTCGGCCAGATCCTTCTCCGAAGCGAACTGCCCCGACGTGCGCACGGAAATCCGCTCGGGCCCGGCCTCGATCACCCCGGCCGGCGTTACCGCGTTCTGCGACTGCAGGCTTTGCACCACTTGACGCTGATCGATGCCCAGCGCGGCGAGTTTGCGCGTGGAGAAGTTCAGGTAAATCGTTTCGTCCTGCTGGCCGACCATTTCGATCTTGCCCAGCCCCGGCACGCTGCGAATCTCGGCGCGGGCCTGCTCTACGTAATCGCGCAATTGGCGCATGGTCAGGCCGTCGGCAGTAAACGCATAGACCGAACCGAACACATCGCCGAACTCGTCGTTGAACCCCGGCCCTTGAATCCCTTGGGGAAACTGCCCGCGAATGTCGTCGATCTTCTTTCGCACCTGGTACCAGATTTGCGGAATGTCTTCGGCGCTGGTGGTGTCGCGCAGGTACACGTACACCGTCGATTCGCCGGGGCGCGTGTAGCTTTTCACGTAATCGAGCGAGTCGAGTTCCTCGAGTTTTTTCTCGATGCGGTCGGTGACCTGCTTGAGGGTTTCGTCCTGGGTCGCGCCGGGCCATTTGGTCTGGATGACCATGGTCTTGATGGTAAACGATGGGTCTTCTTCACGGCCCAGATTGAAATAGGAGAACACCCCCATGAGCAATCCGACGAACATCAGATACCAGACGAATGACTGATGCTTGAGGGCCCATTCGGAGAGGTTGAAAGAGCCTTTCATTGACTGTCCTCGTCAAGTTTTACCGATTGCCCGGGTTTGAGGCTGTTGACGCCGGCGCTGACCACGCGCTCGCCGTTCTTCACGCCGCCGGCCAGCACCACGCTGCTGTCGGTGCGGCTGATCACCGTGACGTCGCGGGGGCTGACGGTTTTGCTTTGCGTGTCGATCACCCAGATCCGCGGTTTGCCTTCGACCTCCTGCAACGCGGTGGCGGGCAATTCGATGCGCGGTTTGATCGCCGAACTGAGGGTCACGCTGATCGCCGTGCCGAGGCG
The DNA here is from genome assembly GCF_055484735.1 of Pseudomonas sp. 15C. Lineage (NCBI taxonomy): Bacteria > Pseudomonadati > Pseudomonadota > Gammaproteobacteria > Pseudomonadales > Pseudomonadaceae > Pseudomonas > Pseudomonas sp. 15C. The sequence goes on from NZ_JBUDGD010000005.1 coordinate 136,486, forward strand.
AAAACCGTCCGGGGTGTCGGTCAAGGTCAAACGCGCCCGGCGCGTGCGTGTGGCGCTCTGCGCCTGGGGCTCGATTTCGCGGATGATCGCCGTGGTGTTGATGCTCGGGTCGAGTTGCGCGGCCACCGAAAACACCACGTCGGGCGGAAGCTGATCGACCAAGGTATCCGGCAGGTCGATCACCGCTTCCTTGATGTCCGGCTGAGCCAGCGTCACGACTTGTTGGCCGGCGGTCACCACCTGCCCGGCTTCGGCGTTCCACGCGGTGACCACGGCTTTGTGATCGGCGCGCAGTTCGGTGTAGCCGAGTTGATCCCGGCTCTGGTTGACCGCCGCGCGCGCCTGATCCAGCGAAGCCTGGGTAGTTTTCAGGTCGGTCGTGGCAACGTCCAGTTGCGCCTGTGCACCCACGCCGCGATCGAACAGCGCCTGCTGCCGGCGCGCGTTGGCCTGCGCATTGATCAATTGCGCCTGAACCCTGGCCAGATCACCCTCGGCCGAACGCAGCTGGTTTTGCTGGTCGGACGGGTCGAGGGTGGCGAGTAACGTGCCTTTCTGTACTTCGGCGCCGACATCGACATTACGACTGGCAATGCGCCCGCCAACGCGGAAACCGGTATTGCTCTCGTAACGCGCCTGAATGCTGCCGGCGAAACGCCCGAGATTTTCCTCGCTCAACGCTTCGACCTTGACCGACAAAACCGGACGCACTGGTTCCGGCGGCGTTTCCTTTTCCGAGCAGGCGCCCAGCAGCAGCGCCAGGCAAAACAGTCCGAGACGCTTCATGGCTGCGCTCCCGGTTGCAGGTCTTTGTAAGTGTTTTCAGCGATTTCGACTTTCATCCCGGGGTGCAACAGCTGCCCGCCGGCGACGATGACTTTCTCGCCGCCCTTCAGGCCCTCGCTGATGATCACCTTGCCGGTCAGATAGCGACCGACCGTGACCGTATGCAACTGCGCCTCGCCCTTGTCATCGACCATCCAGACTGCTGGCTCGCTGATGTTTTTCGTCAGCGCCGACCACGGCAGCTCCACCGCCGACTTGCCCGCACCTTTCGCTGTGGCACTGACGACCGAGCCGAGCTGCATGCCCGGCGGCAGTTTGTCGAGGCTGACCTTGACCTGCACAGTGCCGGATTGCGCCGATACCGCCGGGGTTATTTCACGCACGGTGCCGGTGGTTTTGATCTCGGGATTATCGAGCAGGCTGACCACGATCGAATTGTCCGCAGGGCGCTCGGCCAGCAGCGATTCATACACGTTGAACACCGCATCACGGTCGCCATCGCGGGCCAGGCTGAAGATCGGTGCGGTGGCCTGCACCACTTGCCCGACTTCGGCCTGACGCTCGGTGATCACTCCGGGGGCATCGGCAATCAGTGCGGTATAGCTGAGTTGATCCTTGGCGTTGGCCAGTTGTGCCTGCGCGGCGCTCAGGGCGCTTTGGCTGCTGCGCAACGCCGCTTGGGCGGAATCGTATTCGCTCTGGCTGGTGTAGCCCTTGGGCAGCAGTTTTTGCTGGCGGACGAAGGCCGCCGCGGCCTGTTTCACGCGGGCCTGTTCGGCGAGGACCTGAGCCTGGGCCGAATCGACATTGGTCTGCAGATCCTTGGGGTCAAGCTTGGCCAGCACCTGTTTGGCAGTGACGCGGTCACCGACGTCGACCATGCGCTGGATGATCTTGCCGCCCACGCGAAATGACAATTGCGTCTGCACGCGCGCCTGCACGTCACCGGTGAGGGTCACCGCTGCCGCATAATTCTGGGGCTTGACCTCTTGCACAAAGACCCGTGGCAAGTATTCCTGAGCGGGTTTCTTGTCGCCGCAAGCGGTGAGCAAGACCATGGCGCTCAACGCCATCAGCACTTTCAATCCGGGACCCGCCATGCACACTCCTTGGCCTTTAATGCTGCTGTCGAGACGATACGACTTCAGAGCTTAGAACAGGGTTCCACGGTTGCAGGGGTCAAGCACAGATTTATCTCATTGCGGGTATGCTGCGAACGTTCCGCAGTCACCTGGAGAAGGATTTCATGCTCAACACCCTGGCGGTGGCCAACTACCGCTCGATCAACAAACTGATGATCCCGCTCGGGCGTCTGAACCTGATCACCGGGCCCAACGGCAGTGGCAAATCCAACCTTTACCGCGCACTGCGCCTGCTGGCGGAAACCGCGCAGGGTGGCGTGGTCAATGCCTTGGCCCGCGAGGGTGGGCTGGATTCGACCTTCTGGGCCGGGCCGGAAACCATCAGCCGACGCATGCGCAACGGTGAAGTGGCGATCGAACCGACGGTGCGTCAGGGCGTGAAGCGATTGCGCCTGGGGTTTGCCGGGGAGGATTTCAGTTATTCGATCAGCCTTGGTCTGCCTGATTCCAATGGCCATTTCATGCTGCCAGAACATTCGCGACCAATTCCCTCGCGTTTCAGCCTCGACCCGCAAATCAAGCGCGAATGCATCTGGGCCGGACCGCTGTATCGCCCGGCGAGCCTGTTGGTGGATCGCGATGGGCCGATGATCCGCGCCCGTAACGAGCGCAAATGGGATGTTCTGGCGCAGCACACGCCGAACTTCGACAGCCTGTTTGACCAGATTGGCAGCCTGCGCAGCTCGCCAGAAGTGTTTCAGATGCGCGAGTTCATTCGCCGCTGGCGCTTCTATGATCATTTTCGCAGCGATGCCGAGGCGCCGGTGCGTCAGCCGCAACTGGGCACCCGCACGCCAGTGCTGCACCACGACGGGCGCGACCTCGCGGCAGCCTTGCAGACCATCATCGAAATCGGCGACCCCGAAGCCTTGCGCGCAGCGATCAGTGATGCCTTCCCCGGTGCGCGGCTGAACATCGCACCGCTGGCTGGTGGACGCTTCGCCATCGAGTTTTATCAAGAAGGCTTGCTACGGCCGTTGTCGGCGGCAGAGCTGTCGGACGGGACCTTGCGTTATCTGCTGCTGGTCGCGGCGCTACTGACGCCGCGACCGCCGTCATTGATGGTGCTCAACGAGCCGGAAACCAGTCTGCACCCGGATCTGCTGCCGGCACTGGCACGACTGATCATTCGCGCCTCGGAGCAGTGTCAGGTGTGGGTGGTGTCGCATGCACGACGGCTGATTTCGGCGTTGCAGGAAGATCCCGAGTGCAATTGCATCGTGTTGGAGAAGACGCTCGGGCAGACCGGGCTGGTTGGCCAGCGGGTGCTGGATGAGCCGGCTTGGAACTGGCCTGATTGAGCGGTGCCAGCGAAAAACCCCCTCACCCTAACCCTCTCCCGGAGGGAGAGGGGACTGACCGAGTTGTTTATGAGAGTTGCGTCTACCTGAAAATCTCGGGTCGAACTCAGGTTTGAAAAGCACAAAGATCGGCTCCCTCTCCCTGGGGAGAGGGCTGGGCGGGCGGCGTTCCGATGAGGGGCAAGCCTCACCGCCGATCCCACAGGCAATCACCCCTGCCACTTGCCTCCCTCGACAATCACACTCTCAGGCCGGGTGTCATCGCTCAGCTCCTTGCGCACATACTGGTCATACAGCTTGAGCAGATATTTCTCCTCGCCCAGTTTCGCCAGCTCGCTGTTCACCCAGTCGCGCAGCTCGGTATTGCCCTTCTTCACCGCCGGCGCAATTGGCGCTTCGGCCCCGAGTTTTTCTTCCAGCACGCGATAGCCCGGATTCTGCTTGGCCCAGCTGAACAGCACCAGATTGTCCTGTGCATAGGCATCGCCGCGACCGTTGGCCAAGGCTTGCAGCGACTCGGAATTCTTCTCGAACTTGAGCAACTTCCAGTCCGGATGAGTCTTGGTCAGCCAGATATCGGCGGTCGTACCGGTAGTGACGATGGTGGTACGAGTCGCCAGATCATCGAGTTTTTTCACCGAGCTGCCCTGCGGCACCAAGGCCTGTACCGCAACCTTGAGATTGGGGTTAGTGAATTCCACCGCTTCCTTGCGCTCCGGTGTCACAGTCATGTTGGCGAGGATCAGGTCGACCTTGTCGCTTTGCAGAAACGGAATACGACTGGCCGGTTCCACCGCGACGAATTCGACCTTGTTTTCATCGCCGAGCAGATCCTTGGCAAAACGCCGGCCGATGTCGGTATCGAAACCGACGTAACGGCCGCTCTCGTCGACAAAGCCGAACGGCGGTTTGTCGGTGAACACGCCAACAATCAGCTTGTCGCGGGCCTTGATCTTTTCCAGATAACCGGCCGGCGCAGCACTCTCGCTGGCGACTTTCGGTTTCGCCGGTTCTTCGGTTTTGCTGCAACCGGCCAGCAAGGCCAGGCTCAACAGGGGCAGTAATAAAACGGCAGTTTTCATAACAGTTCCAGTTCCTTGGTCGGGTTCGTTTTCGGCAGTGTTGCCACGAAGGAGAACTTCTCCAGAAACTGCTGCGCGCGTGCGGTTTGCGGGTTCGTAAAGAAAATCTCGGGCGGGGTCTGTTCGAGGATGCGCCCGGCATCCATGAACACGATGCGGTCGGCCACCGCGCGGGCGAAGGCCATTTCATGGGTGACGATCAGCAGTGTCATGCCTTCGCGTGCCAGGCCCTGAATCACTTGTAGTACCTCCTTGACCATTTCCGGATCAAGCGCCGCGGTGACTTCATCGAATAGCATCACCCGCGGGTTCATGCACAGCGAACGGACGATGGCGATGCGTTGCTGCTGTCCACCGGAGAGCTGACGCGGGAAGGCGTCGCGCTTGTCCGCCAGGCCTACGCGCGCAAGCAAGGCTTCGGCCTGCTGCTGCGCTTCGCCGCGCTGACGTTTTTGCACTTTGAGCGGGCCGAGCAGCAGGTTGTCGAGCACGCTCATGTGCGGAAACAGGTGATAACTCTGAAACACCATGCCGATCTGCTGGCGGATTTCGCGCCAGTCGGTGGCCTTGTCGAGCAACTCGCGCCCGACAAATTTCAGGCTGCCGCTGTGGGCTTGTTCCAGACCGTTGAGGCAGCGCAGCAAGGTACTTTTGCCGCAGCCGCTAGGGCCGAGGATGACGATGACTTCGCCGCTCTGCACGCGCAGATCGATGCCATCGAGCACCTGCTGTTCGCCATAGAATTTGTTGAAGCCATGAAACTCGATCAGTGCGCTCATGCTTGCGTCCAGCGCCGCTCCAGCACGCGCGAGGCGGCCGACAACGGGTAGCAAATGAAAAAGAAAAACAGAAACAGCGCGCCATAGATCAGCACCGATTCGTAGGTGCGCTCGATGATCTGCTGGCCGACCTTGATCACATCGACGACGCCGATCAGCACTGCCAGCGAGCTGGTTTTGATGATCCGCGTGTAGACGTTGATGGTCGGCGGTGTCATGCGCTTGAGCGCTTGCGGCAGCAGCACGTAGCCGTACAGTTGCGAAACGTTGAGACCGATCGACAGCCCTGCCTCACGCTGGCCGCGTGGTAACGAATGCAACGCACCGCGCGCCACTTCGCCGACCTCGCTGGCGCCCCACAGCGACAGCACCAGCACCGCGCACCAGAAGCTCGGCAGGCTCAAACCGAAGAAAATCGGCAGGCCGAAGAACAGCAGGTACAGCCAGACCAGCACCGGAATCGCCCGGAACAGCTCCAGATACACCCGCAAAATCGCGTTGAGCCACGCTACGTTGAGCGTGCGCAGCACCCCGTAGAACACGCCGCCGACCGTGCTGATGGCGATGCTCAGAAACGAGATCGACAGCGTTTGCCCGGCGCCCTTGGCCAATTGCGGCAACGACACCCAAAGCAATTCAAGACCCGAACTGGCCATGCTGGAGCCTCCTTTCCAGACGGCTGAGCAACAGCGACAGCGGCAAAAACAGCAGCACGCAGATCAGCGTCAGCACCGCGAGCATTTCGTAGGTTTTGTAGTAGAGCGCGATGTAGCTCTTGGTGGTGTAGAGGATTTCCGGCACCGCCACTGCCGAGACGATGGTGGTTTCCTTGAGCAGGAAGATGAAATTGGCGAACAGCGACGGCAGGCTGAGAATGCCCGCCTGCGGCAGAATCACGTAGCGCAGCAACTGGCCGTCAGACAGGCCGATCGAACGCCCGGATTCCAGCTGCGCCTGCGGCACGGCATCAACGCCGGCACGCAGCACTTCGGTGAGGTAGGCACCTCCGAGAAAGGTCATGGTGATGATCGCCGCGGTGAAACCGGAGACTTTGATCCCCAGTGCCGGCAAGGCGAAGTAGACGAAGAACAACTGAATCAGCAGCGGCGTGTTGCGCGCCAGCTCTACGTACAGGCCGACCAGTTTGCGCAGGTACGGCGTGTGAAAAACCAGGATCGTCGCGTTGAGCAGCGCCACCAGCAGCGAGGTGCCAATGGTGATCAAACCGACCTGGAGCGTCACGCCGACGGCTTTGAGAAACGTCGGCAGGGTGCTGAGGATAAATGCGTAGTCGAAAGTCATGCCGTGTCCTGACGTCGCTCGGTAAACGACGGTGAAGCAATCCATGGACAGCGGATGGCTGTCCGGCAGGCACTGACTTTATAGGTATAAAAACCAGAATTTAAATACCGTTAAAGCATATGGATATCACTCAAAAAACTATCTTGCCGGTTTGCCGGGAAGGAGTAAGAAGGCTATTTTTCTTTGCGCTGTAGGAAGGATCTTTTTTTCAAGAAAGGCCTCCAAGGACGGACAGCTTTTGGCCAGACTCCCTCGGCCAAATCACAACAAGGAAGATGACATGGACGTAAAAGCACCGCAGCGACTGGATCCGCAGGATATTTTGAAATTGCTGGTGGCGTTGCGCCGGGCGTTGAAGGCGCAAGTGGCCTGAAGATCAAAATCAACAGCACCCTCACCCCAGCCCTCTCCCGGAGGGAGAGGGAGCCGTCCGAAGTGTCTCGCGCTTTACATCGACCTGTGGAATCGGGTCGATTGCAGATTTAACGCAGGTCCTTCAGGTCTGCGGAGATCTGAAGCATCCCCCGATCAGTCCCCTCTCCCTCCGGGAGAGGGTTAGGCGGGCGGCGTTCCGATGAGGGGGCTTTTCAAGGCGAACAAAAAAACGCCGATGACCATCACTGGCCATCGGCGTTTTCAGATCAAATCAACGCTCGGATCAGAACGCCGGCAATACCGCGCCGCTGTACTTCTTCTCGATGAACGCTTTGACTTCCGGGCTGGTCAGCGCCTTGGCCAGTTTCTGGATGGCGTCGCTGTTCTTGTTGTCCTCACGGGCAACGAGGAAGTTCACGTAAGGCGAGTCAGCGCCTTCGATCACCAGCGCATCTTTCTGCGGGTTCAGCTTGGCTTCCAGCGCGTAGTTGGTGTTGATCATGTCCAGATCAACTTCTTTCAGCACGCGCGGCAGCAGGGCCGATTCCAGTTCCTTGAACTTGAAGTTGTGCGGGTTCTTGGCGATGTCTTTCGGCGTTGCCAGAGCGTTTTTCGGATCTTTCAGCTCGATCAGGCCAGCCTTCTGCAGCAGGATCAGCGCACGGCCGCTGTTGCTGCCTTCGTTCGGGATGGCGATGGTCGCGCCATCCGGCAGTTCAGCCAGGGTCTTGTACTTGCTTGAGTAGCCACCGAACGGTTCAACGTGCACGCCTTGCACGGTTACCAGGTACTTGGACTTGTCGTCCTTGTATTTGCCCTGGTTGAAGCTGTTCAGGTACGGCAGGGTCTGGAAGTAGTTGGCGTCCAGACGCTTCTCGCCCACCTGTACGTTCGGCTGCACGTAGTCGGTGAAGACCTTGATCTCCAGATCCACGCCTTCTTTGGCCAGGGTCGGTTTGATCAGCTCGAGGATTTCCGCGTGCGGCACCGGGGTCGCGGCAACCACCAGTTTCTCACCGGCGTTGGCGAAAGAAGCAGTCAAAGCAGCCGCCAATGCGGTAAACAACAGAACCTTTTTCATGCAGTGTCCTTATCGAAAATCACGGTCGTCATCGACGACGGCATTTAATACGTGTGCCAGTGAAGTGATATCGCTGGCGTGAGGCGGACAATACCCGGATTTTTTATTCCCGGACAATAACGTTTATTCAGCTTCATATTCCATTTTGTTCATGTTGAAGAAAATGGCTATAACCCGTCGCTCAAGCGAATCAGCAAATCTTTCAAGGCTTTACGTTCCGCCGTGCTGCCGCCGATGTTGATTTGCGCGACCAGCCGTTCGATCTGCACCTGCGGCCCAGACACCTCGGGCAGGTTCAGGTGCTGCGGCAGAATCTCTTCGCCAGTGCTGACCAGCAGGGCGAAGTGAATGACATTTTCCAGCTCCCGAGTGTTACCCGGCCAGCTGTGCTGTTCGAGCGCATGCTGCGCGGCTTCGCTGATCAAGGGCACCGGAAGATCGAGACGCTGGCTATAGATGCCGAGAAAATACTCGGCCAGCGACAGGATATCGCCGGTTCGCGCCCGCAGTGCCGGCAGTTCGAGCTGGCCCTCGCTGAGATAATGATAGAGCCGCTCGTGGAATTTCCCCGCATCGACGGCTTGGGCCAGATCGATGCTGGTCGCAGCCACCAGCCGCACGTCGACCGGGCTGGGTTGATGAGCGCCGACGCGAGTGACTTCATGATTCTCCAGCGCGGCGAGCAATTTGACCTGGATCGGCAGCGGCAAATCGCCGATTTCGTCGAGGTACAACGTGCCGCCATTGGCCGAACCGAACCAGCCGGCGCGACTGCTGGCCGAACCGCTGTAGCTGCCGGCTGCGTAGCCGAACAATTCGGCGTCGGCGTACGTCGGGCTGATCGCACCGCAGTTCACCGACACGAACAGCCCGCTGCGATCACTGGCGCGATGGATATGCCGCGCAAGCAGCTCCTTACCGGTGCCAGTCTCGCCACGGATCAATACCGAGATCGCGCGTGGCGCCAGTTGCTCCAGTTCTTCACGCAGTTGGCGCGAGCGTGGATCGACGAAGACCAGCGCTTTGGCGCGAATGCTCAGCGGGCTTTTTTCCGCATCGGGAAAGGTCAGCAATGGCTGACCGAAAGTTTCGACACTCATGGCAGGCTCCCGCCCTGAACCGCCTGGCAGACGGGGGCGTTAAAAATGAAAGTCAGGCGCGACGACGGGCGAAATGCTCCAGGCGATTTTGCAGGCGATACAGATAGGCAAAACCCTGTTCCCAGCGCTGATGCCCGGACTTCACGTTGATATGCCCGGCGCCGGCGAGAATCCCCGCTTCCGCGCCCCAGTTGCGCGCCAACTCCAAGGCGCGCGGCGCACTGACCGCAGCGTCGTTATCGGAACTGACGACCTGACTCGGGAACGGCAACAGATCCGCGGGAATCGGCGCGAAGTTGCGCAGTGCCGGTGCGCACGCAGGGCGCTCCACATCGGCAGGCGCGACCAGCAACGCACCGCGCACCTGACGCAGGTATTGCAGCGGCGCGGTCGCTGCCCAATGCGCGACGGTAATGCAACCCAGGCTATGGGCGATGAGGATCACCGGCGTGCTGTCGGCGGCAATCGCTTCGGCGAGCGCCGCGACCCAGTCTTCACGGCGTGGCGTCAGCCAATCGGCCTGCTCCACCCGCGCACTGTTCGGCAGGCTGTTCTGCCAGTGGGTCTGCCAATGATCTTCTGGCGATCCTTGCCAGCCCGGCACAATCAGGTAGCGGATTGATTCATTGCGCATGGGAAGCTCTCCTGCGTCGTGTCTGTTCTCGGTCGAGTATAGGGACGGGAGTTATATTCGTTAAGGAATAAGAAGCTATTTGTTAATATCTTAATTGAATATGAGATGTGCGCATGGCTTTGGATTTTTTCCCCCTCACCCCAGCCCTCTCCCCCAAGGGGCGAGGGGAAAGGGAGCCGATCTTCAAGCTTTTCAATTCCTGAGTTCGACTGAGTTTTGCATATCGGTGTAAAACCACCGGACGACTCGATCAGTCCCCTCTCCCTCTGGGCGGTCCGACGTTTCGGGAGGGCTAGGGTGAGGGGCTCTTCTAAAGTCATACACAAAAAAAGGGCCGCACCCTGCCAAGGAAACGGCCCCGGAAAACTGTTGAATCTGTCACCGCGCAGTAATCACCGACAATTTAGTAATCCCTGCCCGCTCGATCGACGCCATGGCCCGCGCGACTTCGCCATAATTCACGCCGTCATCGGCCTGCAACTGCACACGCACCTCCGGGTCCTTGGCCTTGGCCGCCTTGAGGTTTAACTCCAGCGACTCCGGCTGAATTTCGTCCTTGTTGATAAACAGCTTGCCGACACCGTCGATGCTCACCACCAGCGGATCCTTCTGCTCGACCGGCGCCACCGCTTCGGTCTTTGGCAGGTTGATCGGAATCGCGTTGGTCAGCAGCGGCGCGGTGACGATAAACACCACCAGCAGCACCAGCATCACGTCCACCAGCGGGGTCACGTTGATCTCGCTGAGCACCTCATCCGTGTCTTGCGTGGAGAAAGCCATATCAGGAGGCCTCCTTCACTTTTGGCGAATTCCCCGGCGCAGAAGCTTTGTGTGCAGTCGGGTGAATCAACACGCGAAACGCGGTCTTCTGCGCCAGGCTGTAGAAGTCGTGGGCGAAGTCGTCCAGGTCCGCCGCGGTCAATTTCAAACGGCGCAAAAAGTAGTTGTAAACCAGCACCGCCGGTACCGCGACGGCGATGCCCACACCGGTCGCGACCAATGCAGCACCGATCGGTCCGGCCACGGTTTCCAGGCTCGCCGAACCCGCCGCGCTGATGCCCTTCAACGCTTCCATGATTCCCCACACCGTGCCGAACAATCCTATGAACGGCGAAGTGCTGCCAATACTCGCGACCACTGCCAGACCGGTTTCCAGCGAACGCCGCTCACGGACGATTTGCTGGCGCAAGGCACGCTCCAGACGATCCTGATGGTTGATCGCCTGGCTCAGGTCATTGGCCTGTGACGTCTCACCAACCTGAATCGCCGCGTAGCCCGCCTGCGCCACACGCGCCGCAGCGCCGGGCTGGGTTTCGCTCAACTCGGCGGCCGCATCAAGACTTGACGCCGCCCAAAAGCGTTTATAAAAACGGCGGTCCTGCGCCTTTAAACGGCCGAACTGCAACGCCTTGAGCAGTGCCAGCCCCCAGGTGGCGACGGAAAAAGCCACCAGCAGCCAGATCACCGCGCTTTCGATGGATTCCAGTGGAGAAGCCAGTAACGTCATGATGTATTCCCTCGTGTAAACGTTTCGCGCGAATTTGATTGCGGTTTAGTGAATCTTGAAATCGATGGGCACGCTGACCCAGCCGTCCTGGGCGACATCGCCCTGCATGGCCGGGACGAAACTCCAGCGTTTCACGGCGTTGAGCGCCGCATCGTCGAGCTGCTGGCGGCCGCTGCTTTTCTGAATCTGAATCTCGCCCGGTTTGCCACTGGCCAACACCTGCACGCGCAGCAACACCGTGCCTTCCCAACCGCGACGCTGCGCCAAGGACGGATATTCCGGCGCCGGGTTTTTCAGGTAAGCGGCGCTGGCCGAGGCCGGTGTGACCGGGGCTGGCGCGGGTGGCGCAGCTGGCGCTGGCGCAGCGACCGGGGCGGCCGGCTTGGGCGGCGCTGGCGGTTGCTCGACGGCTTTAGGCGTCGGTTTGAGTGGCTGCTTGACCACCGGCTTGGGTTTCGGCACGGGCTTGGGCGGTGGCGGCTTTACCGCCAGCTCGTCTTCCACCGGTGGCGGTGGCTCGACCACCGGCGCAGGAGGCGGCGGTGCCACAACCGGCGGCGCGGGCGGTGCCGGGCGTGAGAACTCGATGGTCATCGGTGGAATTTCCGGCGGCACGATTGGCAGCGCGGGGGTCGGATGCTGATTGATCCAGTAGATCACCGCGCCATGCACCACCAACGCCAGCACCGCGAGCAAAACGGTTTCGCGGCGACTCAGAATGCCCCTGGGCGAACGCTGCAAACGCAGTTGCCCCAACGGCACACGGTGCGGCCGGCCGAGGTCGATCAGTTCGCCACTCGGCGTTTGCCGCCACAGCAATTCCCCTGCGCTGGCGGCGGTCTGGACACTGCCCATTGTTTGACTCCCTGCGGTCTTTTTACGGTTCTTGCACAACGGCTGAACAACCGCTTGTTGAATCCCCACCGGCTGCCCCTTGGGAGAATCATTGGTGTTGTCGCTTATCTCCGAAAGTAATCTTTAATGTTATGTATAGGACTTTATGGAATATGGAAAACGATCAATTCCACCAAAGCCTTGCGCCACGCGGGCTGCAGCGAGACGCAAAAAAACGCATGCTTTGCCGGCATTGAAAGTATTCGTTCAGCGCATCGGATTCAGCTGACCCGGTTTCAAAGGACAGGCTCAAAACAGCGTTGTTAGTTTAAAAATTATTTTCATCGAGCAACAAAAAAGGCCGATACACTTTCGCGTACCGGCCTTTTGTTTGATCAGCTGTTATTGTTTGATGAATTCTCCCGCCAGACCTACCACATCACCGTCAAAGTTGGTGCGCGCGCCAACCGCGCGAACTTTTGAATAATTGTGATCTGGCGAAAACAATGTCCATGCCTGATAACCCGAGCCCTCGTTCAAAGCTGCGAAGGTGATGACCGTAGGCTGCCCCGTGCTGTTCTGGAAATGGTAATGGCCATACGCGATGTCGTAGTTCACGCCGTTCTGGCTGAATTTCCCGCTGAATGTGCCGTTGGAATCGTTGCCATCGGTAATTGTCAGCCTGGCGCCCGCGTTGGCGTTTACATAATTGCCATTGATGCTCGACATGATGCGATTTCCTTTATCGTTTAAATGGGTATCTTCCGTTGAGAGCAAGTTTCTTTCCTGGAAACTCGCGACACAGATCATGGTTCGACATCGATTGATTGTCCACGGGAGCAACTAACTGAATCGGCATAAACACTATTCAAGAGACGTCTAAGTTATTGCGAAATAACTGTACGCCTATTCCGATTGGTTACGATTAAAAATCATAACGCCCAGTCACCCCAAGCGTACGCGGCGTGCCGTGCAGCCCCTCATAACCGCCATTGCCGCCCGTCCACAGCGTCGTGTAATAGGTTTTGTCGAAGGCGTTTTTCAGCCACAACGAAACATCCCACTGGCCTTGGTTGAAGTCGCCACGCAAGCCTGTGGAAAAGTTGACCACGGCGTAGCTGGGAATCTGCCCGTAGTCGGAATCCTCAACCGTACCCACGGCTTTGGAGCGGAATGCATAGCTGCCGGTGACGTAGGGTTCGAAGCCGTTATCCAGATTCCATTTGTATTCGCCGTTGGCGTTGCCGATCCATTTCGATGCGCCGACCACTTGATGGCCGCTGAGATCGCAAGAGGCTGGCGCACCCGGCGCCTGGCTGACTTCCGGCGGGCATGGCGCATCTTTGTAGGAGAGGTAGCTGACGTCGTTGTACGAGCCGTTGAAGTTCAGCGTCAGGCCACGCAGCGGCACCACGGTGGTTTCAAATTCGATGCCGCGCGAGCGCACGGAACCGGCGTTGGTCAGGTATTGCACGCGGTTGTCGGCGTCATAGGCATTGGTCTGGTAGGCGTTGACCTGGGTCCAGAACACGTTGGCGTTGAGCTGCAAACGGTGATCCCACAAAGTGCTTTTGAAACCGAGTTCGGCGTTGTTCGCCCGTTCGGTGCCGATCAACAACGAGTCGGCACCCGCAGTTGGCGCGGAGCCGACTGCGAGATTGACGCCGCCGGACTTTTCGCCGTGGGACAACGTCGCGTAGCCAAGCACGTCATCGGTGATGCGATAGCTGAGATTGAGCAGCCCCGAAGGACTCGAGCTGTACTGATTCAAGTCACCGGAATCGTAGGCGCCGGCGCGGCCGCGACGCGCATTGGCTGCCGCGCCGGCCACGGCCGCACCGCCAACCGGGGCATCGCGGCTGACCCAGGCATTTTTCTCTTCGTAGGTGCCACGCACCCCGGCGGTGAAATCCAGACGCTCGGTGAGGTGCCAGGTGCCTTGGGCAAACAGGGCAAAACTGTCGGTCTTGATGTGGCCTTTGCCGACGCTGGTGACATTGGCCAGCGCCCCCGCCGGCGTGCCATTCCAGATATCCGCCTGCGGGCCGTAATAGGCGAAGGATTTGTTGTCCAGATCAGAACCGAAATAGTAGGCACCGATCACGTAGTCAAAGAACTCACCCTTGGGCGAGGCCAGGCGAAATTCCTGCGAATACTGTTTGTCTTCCACCGACACTCCGGCGTTGTAACTGGCCGGCACGTTGAGGCCGTCGTCGTTGCGCGGGGTGAAGTTCCAGAAGCGATACGAGCTGACCGACGTCAGGGTGAAATCACTTGGCAAGGTCCAGTTGGCTTCTACCGAAGTACCGCCCTGATGCACGGTGACGTGCTGATCGTTATCCAGATTGACCTTGCGATGTGTGCCGTTGACCAGCGCCGCGCCGGCCGCGTTGGCCCGCGACTGATAGAGGTTGACGCCGTTGATGGTCGGACCGGTGTTGTACAACACGCGGGTGCCGGCGCTGGAATCCTCTTCGTTGTAGTCACCGATCCAGCGCAGGTTGAAATTTTCATTGGGCTTGAACAGCAGTTGCGCGCGGAAGCCCTCACGCGAGCCGCCATTCAGATCATGGCCGTCGTACTCATTCTTGATGTCGCCGTCGCTGCGCGTGCGATACGCGGAAAAACGCCCCGCGAGTTGATCATTCAGCGGCCCGGAAATGGTGCCCTTGGTCTGGAAATAACCGTCCTCGCCGACCGAGGTTTCGATGCTGCGCTCAGGGGTAAAGGTCGGCGCACGGGTGCTGATATTGATCACCCCGGCGGTGGTGTTTTTACCGAACAGCGTGCCCTGCGGCCCGCGCAAGACTTCGAGCTGTTCGATGTCCATCAAGTCGAACACCGCCATTCCCGGGCGGCCCAGATAAACGTTGTCGATGTACAGGCCGACGCTGCCCTCCAGACCGTCGCTGGCCGGGTTGTTACCGAGGCCGCGTATCGACACGCTGGACTGCCGCGCGTGCATATAGGCGACGTTGACGCTGGGCACCAGTTGCTGCAGATCCTGAATCCGGTACACCCGTTGCGTTTCCAGATTCTGCCCGCTGACCACGCTCATCGGCGTCGGTACGTCTTGCGAACTTTCCTCGCGACGGCGGGTGGTCACGGTCACGGTTTCCAGCTGCGAACTGCTGGCCGAAGCTTTGCCTGCGGGGACTGGCGTCGGGGTTTCGGCTTCGGCGGCATAGCCGTGAGTCCAGCTCGCGCTGCCGGCGAGAAACAGGGCCAGGGGCAGGCGTTTGAGCTGTCGAGGTGATTGGGTTGAAGCGTGTTTCAACGGACTCATGGCGCGGCTCCTGGTCAAAAAACACACAGGCTTCATCAGCGCTGCATATTCCTTTGAGTTATTTATTTATGGATTTACAAATATTTACTGCATAAGAGATTGCCTTTATAAGGAGTCGACCTAATGCATATCCAATGCATTTCCCGGATATTTTTCATGTGAAAAATGCATATCGATCTGCGCCAACTTCGTCACTTCATCGCCCTGGCTGAACAACGCAGCTTCGTAGCTGGCGCGCAGGCGGTGAACCTGTCGCAGTCGGCGTTCAGCCGCAGCATTCAAGCGCTGGAACACAGTGTCGGCTGTCAGTTGGTCGATCGCGGGCGCAAGGAATTGCCGCCGACCAAACAGGGTCAGGTACTGCTCGAACACGCGCGGCGGCTGGTCAGTGGCGCGCAGCAGATGGCGAACGAGATCAGCCAGTTCAACGGCCTTGAAGCTGGGGAATTACGCTTCGGTTGCGGGCCGGCGCCAGCGGCGGGACTGATTCCACGGGCGATTGGCGCCTTCATCGGACGCTACCCGAAAGCGCGGGTGCATTTTCAGGTGGACGACTGGCAGAGCCTGAGCAAGCGACTGTTGAGCGAGGAGTTCGAGTTCTTCGTCGCCGACACCCGGCAGTTCGAAGCGGACCCGGACTACCTGACCCATCGGTTGCGCGCACGCAAATGGCATTTCTGCTGTCGCGCCGGGCATCCGCTGGCGGCGTTTGAACGGATCAGCGCCGAGCAGTTGATGAGTTATCCACTGGCGGTGAGCATTCGCCCGCCGAACCTGCGCAAGGTCATTGTCGACCTCAGCGGCCGGCCGGATTTCACCCCGAGCGTCGAATGTGAGAACAGTGCAAGCCTGCTCAGCGTGGTGCTGCGTTCGGATGCGATCGGAATTGTCGGGGCCTATTCCGACGCGTTGCATCTGGCCAAGGGTGAGCTGGTGTGCCTGAAGATCGAAGGTTTGGCTGACGATCTTGAGGAGTTGTATACCCGCTACGGAATTGTCAGCCGCGCCGGGTATCGGTTATCGCCGCTGGCCGAAGCGATGATCGAGCAGATCAAAGTGATCGATCAGCAGGATGAAGAAGTCTGTTCACTGGAGAATCTTGCGGTCTGATTTACCGCCATCGCTAACAAGCCAGCTCCCACAGGATTCGCGCCGAGCACAATTCATGTGGACACCCCCAATACCTGTGGGAGCTGGCTTGCCAGCGATGGCGTCAGTGCAGGCACCGATGCATCCGCTGCATGAAACCCATTCCCCAAACGCACTTGCCGAACACCCCCACCGACAGCGAAAACCGTCACCTGTCCCACTGCCCGGTGAACCCCATGCCCACCCCGCCCAACCCCGTGCGCAACGTGCTGTACATCATGTGCGACCAGCTGCGCCGCGATTACCTGTCCTGCTACGGCCATCCGCATCTGCACACGCCGAACATCGATCGCCTCGCTGCGGCCGGCGTACGGTTCAGCCGCGCTTACACCCAGGGCACGATTTGCGGTCCTTCGAGAATGTCGGCCTACACCGGGCGCTATGTCAGCAGCCATCAGGCGGCATGGAACGCGGTGCCGCTGCCGCTGGAGGAATTGACCATCGGCGATTACCTGCGCCCGCACGGCATTCGTACCGCTCTGGTCGGCAAGACTCACGCAACGGCAAACATCGATGCCTTGCAGCGCCTGGCAATCAACCCTGACAGCCAACAGGCCGAGATCCTCAACGAAGTCGGCTTCGAACCTTACATGCGCCATGACGGTATCTATCCCGACGACCCGCTGTTCGATGACAAGCGCGAATCCGCGCCTTATACCCATTACCTGCGCGAACACGGTTTCGACGGCCGTAATCCCTGGCATGACTGGGCCAACGCTGCCGAAGGCGCGAACGGCGAGATCCTCAGTGGCTGGAAAATGCGTCATGCGAATCTGCCAGCACGAATTCCCGAGCAACACTCAGAGACTGTCTACACTACCAATCGAGCCATCGACTTCATCACCGAGCAAGGCGAGAAATCGTGGTGTTTACACCTCTCGTACATCAAACCGCACTGGCCCTACATCGTACCTGAGCCATACCACGCCTTGTACAGTACGAAATCGATTCTCGAACCGATCCGCGCAACGCCCTCCGAAGCCAGCGAACACCCCGTATACACGGCCTTTCGCCAACATCAGGAAAGTCTCAACTTCTCCCGGGACTCAGTACGATTGACTGTAATCCCTACCTACATGGGCCTGATCAAACAGGTGGATGACCAACTCGGAAGGTTGTTCGATTTTCTGCAGAACAATGGCCGCTGGGACGACACGCTGATTGTGTTCACCAGCGATCACGGCGACTTTCTCGGCGATCACTGGCTGGGCGAGAAGGAGTTTTTGCTCGAACAAGCGGTCGGCGTGCCGCTGATCGTGCGCGACCCGCGCTCGGCGGCGGATGTCACCCGCGGTAAGGTTGATGAGCGACTCGTGGAAACCATCGATGCACTGCCGACATTTCTTGCGGCGCTGGGATTGCCGGGCGCCGAGCATCGGCTTGAAGGGCGCTCGCTGATTCCCCTTCTGCACGGTGAGAATCCCGATTGGCGCCGCTATGCAATCAGCGAATACGACTACGCCTTCCAGGCGCCGGCGCGCGAGCGTTTGGGCCAGCCGATCGACCGTTGCCGCATGACCATGGTGCAGCGAGCGCTGGAAATACCTGGCGTACGATGGCTTCCGGCCACAGTTGTTTGATCTGCTGAATGACCCGCATGAACTGTGCGACCTGGGTGATGACCCGGCGTACGCGGCCGTGCACGATGAGCATGCGGGGTATTTGTTCGAATGGCTGCGCGGGTTGAAGCGGCGCACGACGATCAGCCATCAGGAGGTTGATTTGCGCGGACAGCGGTTTCGTTATGGAGAGCCGGAGATAGAGAAGATTGTGCAGATTGGGGTCTGGTAGCGGAAAAGCCCCTCACCCTAGCCCTCTCCCGGTGTATGTACCGGACACATGGTAGACACATGTTCGGAGACATGGTGGACACTTTTAAATAGACACATTGCTCATCGCGAAGGAGATGGCCTGTGTCTTG